>OMVB01000099.1 GCA_900314395.1 uncultured Prevotellaceae bacterium
ATGAATATATAATGAAGGAAGGCGACATCATCACGCCTCTTACAGAACAAACCCCAGGCTTGCTGGGAACTACGGCAAGAATCCCTGTGAGTGGAAAATATATTCAGAGCCAGGATGTCGCGCTGATAACTTGCAAGCCAGGAAAGATTGATCCGCTCTTTTGCTATTATCTGGTTTCATCAAGCATCGTTAAGCAACAATTGGCCGCCGGTTCTCAGCAGACAAAAATACGCCACACATCTCCCGACAAGATCAAGGAATGTGTTGTATACATCCCGGAAGATTTGGCTGTCCAGCATAAGATCGGGGATTTCCTGACAGCTATTGACGACAAGATTTCCCTCAACCGCAAAGCCAACGCCGAACTCGAAGCCCTCGCCAAACAAATCTACGACTACTGGTTCGTCCAGTTTGACTTCCCCGATGCCAATGGCCGCCCGTACAAATCCTCAGGCGGGAAAATGGTCTTTGATAAAGAACTAAAGAGAATGATTCCTGAAGGTTGGAAGAAAGCGACCTTGCTGGATATTGCCAATTACACTAATGGTCTGGCTTGCCAGAATCACCGTCCCAAAGAAGGAGAGCAGCATTTGCCTGTTATCAATATTAAAGAGATTCGTGATGGTTTTACTCCTGAAACTGAAGAGGTCAGTGTTAGTATCCCAGAATCTGTCAAGGTCTATAATGGAGATATTCTTTTCTCATGGTCGGCTTCATTAGAAGTTATACAGTGGGCCTTTGGTGAAGGCGGGTTAAATCAGCATATTTTCAAAGTGACTGGAAAAGAAGGCTTTCCTAAGGGCTTTTATTATTTCCAGATTCTGAACTATGTCGAAGTATTCAGAAAAATAGCAGAAGCAAGGAAAACTACAATGGGTCATATTACCCAGGATCATCTTAAACAAAGCAGGATAGCAATTCCTTCTGAGAAATCAATTCTGGAGAGATTTGATGATTATTTGAAGCCCGTAATGGACAACCAAGTAAAACTTATCGAAGAAATATCCTCCTTAAAAGACACAAGGGATTTCTTGCTCCCGTTATTATTGAATGGACAAGTGTCAATTGCTTAATTTACAATTATGTACCTCATCGATAAAGACAGCAATAAACTGGTCAAGGTCGAGAAAAAGACCTTCAAGTCCTTAGGACTGGACGAACGCCATAACCTTCAGGAATGGATTGCAAAGGAGCCGTCATCTCTCGGGGAAGACCTGCTCATCATCCAGAAGGAATTCGACGGATTCGCAGACACCAAAGAGCGCCTGGATCTTCTGGCCATCGACAAAAACGGCAACCTGGTCATCATCGAGAACAAACTCGATGACTCCGGCAAAGACGTTACCTGGCAGGCCATCAAGTATGCCTCATATTGCTCAAGCCTCTCCAAAGGCGATGTGATAGAAATCTATCAGAAATACCTGAACGACCAATGTCTCCACGAGTCTGCTGTCGATAACCTGTCGGATTTCTTCGACAACCGCGACCTCAAAGATGTGGATATCAATGTGGGCAACGGCCAGCGCATCTTCTTCGTAGCCGCCAACTTCCGCAAGGAGGTGACATCCTCCGTGATGTGGCTTCTCAATTCCGGCCTGAAGATGAAGTGTTTCAAGGTAACACCCTATGAATACGGCGGCAAGATCCTGCTTGACTTCGACCAGATCATCCCGGTGAAAGACGCTGAGGAATACACGATCTCCATCGCAAAGAAGACTCAGGACGAGAACAAGAGCGGCGAAGAAAAACAAGCCCGCTTCTCGATCCGCCAAAGCTTCTGGAACGAGTTCGTCGAATACAATAAATCGGTAAACGGCCTGTACGCCAATAACATGCCCACGACCGACAACTGGATTGGAAAAGCCGTCAAAGGCTCCAACGGCATGAACTGCAACGTCATCGTCAACTTCGACAACTGCCGCGCAGAAATCTACATCAACACCGGAGACCAGGAAAGGAATAAGAAAGTCTTCGATTACCTCTTCTCCAACAAAGCCGCCATTGAGGAAAAATATGGAGGCACACTGGAATGGCAGCGCCTCGACGAAAAAGTCACCTGCCGCATCCGCATCGACAGCGACCTCAAGTACATCGAACAAGACCAACGCCAGCAGGTCATCGAATTCCTCACCACTGCCTCCGGCAAACTCATGGAAGTCTTCACCCCGTACTCGCTGAAGTACAGCAAGAAATAATACCTCAATCCAGAGCAACGAAGTCTGTTTCGTTGCTCTGCGCGTCTTTCAGGATGGCCTTCACGAGTGAACCAGCATCCAGGGCAATGGTTTTGGTTTCATCCTCAACCTCATATGTGTACTTGACTTCGCGGATCTTGACGGGACCGAAATGGCGGCTCTCGAGATAGGCATCATCAAACTTGAAGACAAACGGGAAATCATCGGTGGGATGGTCTGGAATCTGTTTTTCCAATTCGTCTAAAGATGAAATTCTATTGCCTTGCGCATCCCGGATAATGTGGTCTTTGGTCTCAAGTGGCAGATAGTCGGCCGTTTTCCAATAGTCTGCATTTGTGAAATCGAAGCTGGCGTAGAATTCCCGGTACCGCTGCAGGTTAAGATTGATCTTGGCTGCCCAATCTTCATCGATAAGGAAGAGGGTGTGGCGCATTTCAATGTGGAAATGGTTTTCGACTTCGCCGATGATAGTCTCACCATATTGAGGAGAACGCAGTTCCTTCAGCGAAATGCCGTACTGCTGTGCATATTTCTTGGCTCCTTTCTGGAATCCGACCTTAGAGACCATAATGCCGCTCACGCCGTACAAATCATCTAGAACGCCCTTGAAAGCGCAGACTTTCTCCAAAGATATGCGGCGGCTATAATTCTTACATTCAATGGCCACTCGATGTGTCTTCCCGTCCTTTTCGTATTCCCAATAAACGTCAATCTGGTGCTTCTGTCCCGACCGGCCTTCAAGCTTGACATTATGCTGGACGTCAGCGGCGTTTACTCTGGTGGCTTGGCCCAGCTGTCGGTATATCTCCTGGGTAAAGCGCTCGTATTCGGTGTTGGGGTTCATATAATACTTATATCTCTCTACGCTACGAAGTTACACATTTATGCGGATAAAGCCATTAGCCAGTAAGCGATATAATACAAAACTTCCATCAATTGCTGGAACTGATGGAAGTGAGGGAATGATGGAAACTGCTACAGGAGTTTCTTGAGGTCGTCTTCGTCGGGAAGGGCTTCACGGAAGGCCTCAGGCATATCGCCGAGGGTCTTGTAAGTGGCAACACCCATCGGCTTGGTGTAGTCGCGGATGGCATATTCGACGAAAGCACGGTTGGCGCGTCTGCAGAGGATGATGCCGATGGCCGGATTCTCGTGCGGCTTGCGGACCTGGTCATCAAGGATCTGAAGGTAGCCGTATAACTGGCCAAGGTATGCGGTTTTGAATTTCCCGGCTTTGAGTTCGATGGCCACGAGACAGTTGAGTTGGCGGTTGAAAAATAGCAGGTCGCTGCGCTGCTCCTCCCCGAAGACTTCCAGATCGTACTGGTTGCCCACGTAGGCGAAATCCTTGCCGAACTTCATCATAAACCGCTTTACGTTCCGGACGATGGTATTCTCTACCACACGCTCATCCACATCATCTTCATCGGCGGCATCAATGTCTTCCAGGTTGATGTAGTCCAGCAGGTATTCATCCTTGAACATCTTCACGGCCTGAAGGGCTTGCCGAGATGAAGGAATGGTCTGGACGAAGTTGTTGGGAATTCCTTTCTGGGTCTCGTGGATGTAGAACAGAACGGTATCGATATCCTTGGTCTTGTTGAGAATCTCCATGTGATGGGAGAAACTGATGCCCAGAAAATCGTCCCAGTTGATTTCGGTCGCCGACGGCGACCGATTTATGA
>OMVB01000167.1 GCA_900314395.1 uncultured Prevotellaceae bacterium
TGGAGGTCCTTTGCCGACAGATTCTTCGCTCCGCTCAGAATGACAGGGGCATCGCTCAGAATGACAGGGGCATCGCTCAGAATGACCGCCTTTTCAATGACATTCTGGAGTTCGCGGATGTTTCCGCCCCAGCGGCAGCTCTCCAGCAGCCTCTTGGCATCATCGGCAAAACCATCCAAAGGCCGGTGATATTTGTCGGCAAACTGCTTCAGGAAGCGCTCCGCCAGCGGAACAATATCTTCCCGGCGCTCCCGCAGGGGTGGCAGGCCGATGTGAACGGTATTAATACGGTAATAAAGGTCTTCGCGGAACCGTCCGTCCCTCACAAGAGCCTCCAAGTCCATATTTGTAGCGCAAATCAGGCGGATATCAACGGGTATTGGCTGCGTGCCGCCCACACGGGTAATCGTCCGGTTCTGTATAGCACGGAGCAGCTTGGCCTGCAAATGCAGCGGAATATTTCCGATCTCGTCCAGGAACAAAGTACCGCCCTGCGCAAGCTCAAACTTGCCTGCATGGTCTGCATGGGCATCGGTGAAAGCCCCTTTTACATGACCGAACAACTCACTTTCAAAAAGCGTTTCTGTGATAGCTCCGGCGTCTACTGCCACCATCGGCTTACAACTCCGGAGGCTGCGAGCATGAATCTCCCGCGCAAGGACATCCTTGCCGGTTCCGTTTTCTCCGGTGATAAGGACGGTTGCGTCGGTAGGAGCAATTTTGCCGATGGTTCTTTGAATGGCGGCCATGGCGGGGCTGGTGCCCCAGAACATGGGATTGCCGGTCAAGCCGGCAATGACGGTCATGCCCGGCTCTGACCGGGCATCCCGGCCACTGGCCTTGCGGGCCTTGTCCCGGGCGGCCGTAAGAGTGGCCACCAGCTTCTCATTGTCCCAAGGCTTCACGATAAAGTCGAAGGCTCCCCTCTTCATTCCCTCCACCGCCAGCTGGATATCGGCGTACGCAGTAAACAGCACCACCTCAACGTCAGGAGCCATTTTTTTGAGCTCTCCGGTCCAGTACAGCCCCTCATTGCCGGTATTAATCTCCGTATGGAAATTCATATCCAGCAGCACAACATCCGGGCGGAACCGCTCCAGCACAGAGACCAAAGTCGACGGCGAAGGTATCGCCTCAACCTCCTCAAAATGCATCGGCAACAGGATCTTCAACGCCTGCCTGATTCCGGCGTTGTCGTCCACAATAAGTATTTTTCCTTTCTTAGAAGCCATAAAACGGGTCAAATTTAGTCTCCTGCCAAGAGAAAAACAAATTATTCTTGTACATTTTTTATTATATTTGCAAAGATAAAATGAATACGATATGATTTCATTTCTTCTGTGCATCGCGGCACTGATTCTTGGTTACCTTGTTTACGGAAAGTTCGTAGACCGGGTCTTCGGCTCCGATCCCGGGCGCATCACCCCTGCGGTGAGCAAAGCGGACGGAGTTGATTTTATACCGATGCCAACCTGGAAGGTCTTTATGATCCAGTTCCTGAACATCGCGGGAACAGGCCCCATTTTCGGAGCCATCATGGGCGCCAAATTCGGTCCGTCATCCTACCTGTGGATAGTCCTGGGCTGTATTTTCGCCGGAGCGGTACATGATTACCTTACCGGTATGCTGTCGCTTCGCAACGGCGGCGCCGGACTTCCCGTCATCATCGGCAAATACCTTGGGAACACTACCAAAAACGTGATGCTCTTCTTTACAGTATTGCTGCTGATGCTTGTGGGAGCCGTTTTCGTTTACTCCCCCGCAGAAATCCTCAAGAACCTGGCCGGCGACGGCACAGACACGTCTTTCCTGATCTGGGTGGCCGTCATATTCGTATATTATATTATCGCGACGATGCTGCCGATCGATAAAGTCATCGGCAAAATATATCCCCTGTTTGCAGTTGCACTGCTGTTCATGGCCGCAGGCCTGATGGTCGGCCTCTTTGTCAAATGGCCCGCCATCCCGGAAATTTGGGACGGACTTGGCAACCGCGCATCGGCCGCAACGCCCATCTTCCCCTGCCTCTTCATCACCATCGCCTGCGGTGCAATCAGTGGCTTCCACGCCACCCAGAGCCCGCTTATGGCCCGCTGCCTAAAGAATGAAAAGCTTGGACGTCCTGTATTTTACGGTTCGATGATAACAGAAGGCCTCGTTGCCCTTGTCTGGGCCGCCGTAAGCTCATACTTCTTCTTTGACGGAGGCGCAGGGCAGGTTGGCGGAAGCGCAGCATCATCGGCCCCGCAGGTAGTGGAACTGGTATCCAAAAACTGGCTTGGCGTGATTGGCGGCATCCTGGCAATCATGGGAGTTGTAGCCGCCCCTATCACCAGCGGAGACACCGCCCTGCGAAGCGGACGCCTTATTATTGCCGACGCCCTTAAATTTGACCAGAAGCCCATCAAAAACCGTCTGGCAATAAGCATCCCTATTTTTGTGCTGGTAGGACTTCTTCTTTGGTTTAACATGGCCAACCAGAAAGGCTTCGACAATATCTGGGGCTACTTCGGCTGGGCAAACCAGACTCTGGCAGTCTTCTCCCTATGGGCCGTAACGGTTTACCTGACCAAGGCCAAAAAGGGTCTCTACTACCTTATAACCCTTATTCCGGCCTGCTTCATGACGGCAGTCTGCACAACCTACCTGCTAAGCGTCAAGATACCGCTCATCCCCATGGAAGAGGTTGCCCTTACCGGAGCCGGCGTCTTTGCCGTAAGCCTGGCCCTTTATTACTTTTGGAAGAATAAGAATCACAAGAACATATAATTATGCTGGATAAAGAACGCGGGCTCTATATCGCCCATTCAGAGAACGGACCGATATCGCTTATCGGCAAAATGGCCAACCGCCACGGACTGATTGCCGGTGCTACCGGAACAGGTAAAACCGTTACCCTTCAGGTACTTGCAGAGACCTTCTGCCAGGACGGCGTACCCTGCTTCATGGCAGACATGAAAGGAGACCTTTCAGGTATCTCCCAGCCCGGAAAACTCTCAGGTTTCATCCAGAAGAGAATGCCGGAGTTCGGTATTGAAGACCCGCAGTTCCAGGGCTGTCCCGTTAGGTTCTTCGACGTTTTTGGCGAGCAGGGTCACCCCATGCGCGCAACCATCTCCCAGATGGGCCCGCAGTTGATTTCCCGAATGCTGGAGCTTAACGAGACCCAGACCGGCATAATGAATATAGTCTTCCGCGTTGCAGACGAGCGTGGCCTCCTGCTTCTGGATTTGAAAGACCTGCGCTCCATGCTGGACTATGTGGCAAAGAACGCCGCAGAGTTCACTACCACCTACGGAAACATCTCCGCAGCCAGCGTAGGAGCTATCCAGAGAGCCCTTCTTACCCTTGAAAACCAGGGCGCAGAAAAGTTCTTCGGAGAGCCGTCGTTCGACATTTACGACCTCCTGCAATGCGAGGGCGGCAAAGGTATCATGAACGTCCTTGCCGCAGACAAGCTCATGCTCAACCCCAAGCTCTATTCCACCTTCCTGCTGTGGCTGCTTTCAGAACTCTACAGCACCCTTCCGGAAGTGGGAGACATGGACCGTCCCAAACTGGTATTCTTCTTTGACGAGGCCCACATGCTCTTTGACGATACTTCCAAGGCGATGGTAGACAAGATTGAGCAGGTTGTCCGGCTCATCCGAAGCAAAGGCGTTGGTGTTTACTTTGTAACGCAGAGCCCGTCCGATATCCCGGAGAACATCCTTGGCCAGCTCGGCAACCGCATCCAGCACGCACTGCGCGCCTTCACTCCCAAGGACCAGAAAGCCGTCAAGGCCGCAGCAGACACCTTCCGTGCCAACCCTTCTTTCAAGACCGCCGATGCCATCATGGAACTTGAAACCGGCGAGGCCCTTGTATCCGTCCTGGATGAAAAGGGAGCCCCTACCGTTGTAGAAAGGGCAAAAATACTCTTTCCCCTGAGCCAGATAGGCGCCATCACCGATGACCAAAGGGCCGATATCATCCGTAAATCCCGCATCTACGGCCGCTACGAAAACCCCATCGACCGCGAAAGCGCCTTCGAGGTTCTCCTTAAGCAGAGCGAGCAGCAAGCCATAGAGGCCCAGAAGCAGCAGGAAGCCGCAGAAAAGGAGAAAGAAGCCGCCAAGAAGAAAGGCAGCAGCATAGGAAGCAAAGTGACCAAATCCATAACCACCGTGCTTATAGGTACCGTTGCAAGTGCCATCGGTTCATGGGTTTCCGGCGCCTTCGGAGGCAAGAAAAAGACCACGAAGACCACCGCCGGAAGCGTCGCCGGCAAGGTTGCCACCACCGCCACCCGCACCGTCGCCAAAGAACTCTCCCGCGACATCCTTGGAAACCTGATTAAATAGCCACTTGACCCTATAGGTCCTGTTGCTACCAATGTTCCAGATTCAGGTTGACTCAGGCTAATGAATTCCCTGATTTTTGATTGAAGCAGGCTAATGTGCAAAAATACGGGCGATTATTTGCACATTCCCCAATTTTGGGGTGGGTTCTTGCAAGTATTGCCTCCTAGACTTGCACATACCCCCTCAAAAAAAAGGGAAAGTGCAAGTTTTACTGCGTTTTTCTGCTTCGCAGTAATTTGCAAATAGACAACCATTATCCGGATAAGTCAGAATCCAAATTCCTCATTCCGTTTGCCTTTGAGAAAGGCTATCTAAAACTGTCTAATGGCTAAATAATAATGGCATTTTTTGACGAATCATAAAATATGTAAAAATTTTCATAAGATTCGTAAAAAGTTGATGTACTGTTAGTGCAACAAGACAGAATTCTTCTCATCTTGCAAAAGAAAACTTTTTGCAGGAACCTTAATTGAGTCTTATAATGTACTACCACGTTTATTCTTCGCCACTTCAAAAATGTCCATTATTCAGGAACGATGCCGACCGCCGCTTTTTTCTGAACCGGGTTGTGCTCTGCCTGCCAGGCACTAACATCCAGATCTATGCGTTCTGCCTCATGGATAATCATGTCCACTTTTTAATCAGCGGCATTGAATCTGACATCCGCAAGTTGTTTTCCTGCATCAAAAGGGAATATGGCCGTTGGGTAAACAGTTCCGATGGACCTGTAGAAGTCAAACTTGATGACTTTGAAATCTCTATGAGAGTGATTAAAGGCGAGGATGACTTTAAGACTGTCGTAGCTTATATTCTAAGGAATCCTGTTCCTGCGGGTTTAGGTAGCCCGACAAGTTACAAGTGGAGTTCCGCTTTCCTGTACTTCAATCCGTGGTTAAATCAGTTCGATGGTGTCCCGGCCAAAGAATATGGGATAACCAAATTGCGTGCAGAGATAAGCAGACGGGGCGATCTTCCTGATATTAACCTGCTGGACGGCATCTATAATCCGGTTAAATGGTGCAATTACAAGAAAGTTGAGCAAGTCTTCGGCCGCCCGATTGAGCTATTCAAGTTGCTCGGAAAATATGGCGTTGAGAATGAAGAGGAAAGCAAAATGGAACAGGTTGAGAAGAATGCACATAATGACAGTTTCATTCTGGCAAAGGTGCAGGAATACTGCACAATATACGGTGTAGACAAGGTGGAAGACCTGACGACAGTGGAAGTCCGGGCTCTTTTCCGTTCCTTGCATGATCGCTGGGGTGCGTCAAAGAAACAAATTGAGCGGATTCTTGGCAACGCTACATCTTCCCTTCGTTAATATGCAATTCCCTGTTTTGCATTATTCAGTTCAATCTGCAAAAATACAGGCTATTATTTACACATTCCAGGATTTTGGGGTGGGTTCTTGCAAGTATTGCCTCCTAGACTTGCATATACCCCCTCCAAAAATAGGGAATATGCAAATCCCAAGGCGTTTTTCTGCACATTCCAAGAAGATGATTCTCCCTGAATCCACCCGCACCGTCGCTAAAGAACTCTTCCCTCTAACGATGCCGAGGGTGGATGCGGCTACTTGGTTTCGAAGAACGAAAAATGGACGCGGCCGTAGCGCTTTTCTTTGACGAAGAGCGGGTGCTCCCGAAAGGAGTGCTCGGAGCCGTGTTCAAGGATGAAATAGCGCTCCGGGTGAAGGATTCCGGCATTAAGGACAAGGTCCGGGAGCGACTCAAGCCCCTCAAGGGCGTAAGGCGGGTCTGCAAAGACAAGGTCGAACTTCTCTGTACAGAGCGGGACAAAATCAAAGACATTGTGGCGCACCACAGTAAGCTTGTCCGCAATGCCAAGTTGCCGGGCAGTATTTGAAATAAATGCTGCGTTGGCAGGCGCCATCTCTACGCACCACGCATGCCCGATGCCGCGCGATACAAACTCATAAGAAATAGCCCCCGTGCCGGCAAACAAATCCAGAACCTTCAAATCCTGGAACTCATACTCATTGTCAAGGACATCAAACAGCGCCTCTCGCGCAAAATCCGTCGTAGGACGGGCCTTGTACGAAGCAGGGGGCAAGATAGTCTTGCCCTTAAGGAATCCTGAAATAATCCTCATAAGAGACTAAAACTGCTCTACAGATTTGAAATAACGGTAAAGAGACATCTCCTGGTCATACTCCAGAGGCGTCCTGAAGCAAATGGAAGAAACCTCCGGGTTCAGCTGTAAACGCTTCATGGCCAGGAAGATAAAATACTCTGCCGTAGTAAAATCAACAGCCTCGTAAACATTGGCCAGAAGTAGGCTGCTGCCCTGCGCAATGGCCATGTAAAGCCATCCGTCATGCCATGAGCACAGAATCTTGTTGTAATCCGGGCAATACTGTAAATCGCGCAGAATAAACCAAAGCTCAGGAAGAATCCTGGCAGGGTTGCCGGAAGTATCAAAGACAGTCTTGGCAATAGTCTCTGACAGCGACTCCCCTATTGAATTGGAAAACACCAGTACCGCACCGTATTTGGGAACAGGCACAGACTCTACATAGTCCGTCTCTCCCAGCCTGGCCATCTCTGAAAGGGCGGCGCGGGCGCTGTCCGGGCTGAAGAAATGCTCCGGGACAAGGGCCACCTTGGGAGTAAAGAGGGAAATCCCCACGGAGGAATACCTGCGCTGGAACTCCGGCGTAGTGAAAATACGCCCCGCCGGCAGCCAGTCGCTGCGGTTGTCCCCGTCAGGACCGGATACCTTAAAAGAATATCCACTCAAGGACACTTGAATGGATATTCCTGTTTCTTTTGATAAAGGTGCTTCCATGTAACGGACTACTCCCAGTTACCGGCGTTATTGTTAGGATTGTTGACGCTACCTACCATAAGGCCTTCATACTGGTTGAAGCTGTTCACCCTCTCATCAATAAGGTTGATGATGAGCTGACGGTCCATGCCGTTAAGGAGGGCCTTGTAAGGCATACGGGCCTCGAACAGAGGAACGTCTACACCTGAAACCTTCTTAACAATGGATTCCATCTCTACCTCCTGCTTGCCGGAGAAAGGAATGTACTTGATGGAATCTACAACAAAGTTCTCGCGGTTGTTAAAGAGGGTGTCCTTAACATTTACCTGAGTCTTTACGGTTGCAATAACGCGCTCTCCCTTAAGATAACGATCATAAAGATTCTGCTGGATCTCTGCGTCAGTGATCTTCCTGTTCTTGTTCTTGAGGTCTTTCTTGATAGCGTCTGTCTTTACAACAGCAAGAGAGTCATCCTTGGAACCCACCTGGAGCACAACGTCAAGTTTACCGGTGTTGTAGAAGAGGATGAGGGAATCAAGAGTGGAAGCGAACTTGCCGTTTGCGCTCTTGTAAGCCACCTGAAGATCACGGATGTCCTTGAGGCGCTGGATAGCAACCTGTGAACGGGCTTCCTTTTCTTTGTCAAAGTTTACAGGTTTCTGGATACCTGACCACCAAGCCCATGCCAAGGCAATGATTGCAACGGGAAGAATGAAGTACTGGAGTACTTTTTTAAGTGTTTCGTTCATTATTGTTGTGTTTTTTATTATTCAATTTTCAACAATTGTCGGACAAAGTTAGAAAAATGATTTATGAAATGCAATATAATTTGTACTTTTGCATACTCGAATTTTTGAAAATGACGCTGAATTTGTCCAATAACGCCGCTCTTTTGGGCCGGATGGCAGCCTCTTCCGGGAGGATTGCCACCATTACGCACACTCATCCGGACGGCGACGCCATTGGCAGCAGCCTTGGTATGATGTACTGGCTGGAGAGCCTTGGCAAGGACGTCAGGTGCATTTTCCCGGATGCGATAAGCAGCACCCTTACCTTCATGTTCGATGCCGATGCCGCTTCCAAATGCATTGTTTTTGCCAATGCGGCCGATGCCGCAAGGCAGTGGCTGGACAGCTGCGACCTCCTGGTCATCCTGGACCTCAACAGCCTGTCAAGGACGGCCGTCCTGGAAGAAATCCTGAAGGCCCACAAGGCCCCCAAGGTACTCATCGACCACCACCTTAATCCGGCATCGGAGCAGTTCAGCCTTACAATATCGGAGACACAGATATCGTCGGCATCGGAACTGATATACTGGCTGCTGAAGGAAGCCACCGGCAACGGGCTGGGACAGATCTCCCTGAAGGCGGCAAAGGCGCTGATGACCGGAATGACAACCGACACCAACAATTTTGCCAATTCCACCTTCCCAAGCACCCTGGAAATGGCCTCACAGCTGCTTGCAGCGGGAGTAGACAGGGATTCGATAGTTGAAAGCATCAACTGGCAGTACGGAGAAAACAGGCTCCGCGCGCTGGGAATGCTGCTGGACAGCCGCCTTACCGTCACCCGGGAAGGAGTCGCCTACATGGTACTTTATAAAGAAGACCTGGAGCGCTTCGCCCTTGGCGACGGGGACACGGAAGGCTTCGTGAACATGCCCCTGGCCATCGGCAAAGTGCGCATGAGCATCTTCCTCAAAGAGGACAGCGGCCACTTCAGGGTGTCGGTGCGTTCCAAAAAAGGGACATCGGCGCAAAAATACGCATCCGTATATTGCCACGGAGGCGGCCACGAGAATGCGGCGGGTGGCAAGGTTTACTTCCCTCAGGATTTAGCCAAGCAGCAGGATGCCCCGGCATTCATTGAAAAGACTGTTAAAGAGTATTTTGATGAAAGCAAGTAAGATAACAGCGGTTCTGATGACAGCGCTTGCCTTGGCGGCTTGTTCCAAGGAAAGCGTTAAAAACCTGTATAACAGCCAGGAAACAAGGATTGAATCCTTCATCAATACCATTATCAACGCCGATACCACCGGAACCGCACGCGCCGTCGCCCGCAAGGGCAGCCAGCGCGTCGTAATAGAGGAAGGCCAGGGAGACACCCTCTCTGCCTCCGGCACCGTAAGTTTTTATTACGCCGGATACACCCTTCCGTCCACATCCATCTCAATTGCCAATTTATTTGATACAAACGTACTTAGCGTAGCCAAGCAGGCAGGCCGCGACACCACGGATAAGTCTGTGTTCCAGCCGTTTACGGTAAAGGTTTCCAACGGAAACCTGGTAAAGGGCCTGCGCAACGGACTTGTAGGAGTCAGGGCCGGGGAACAGTGTTATGTGCTGTTTTCCGGAAAATATGGCTTCGGAGGAAAGGAGTTAGGCACGATTCCTGCAAACTCTGCACTGGTCTACGCTTTGCAAATAGTAGAAGTTACCGAGTAAGATTATGAGAAAGCTTTACATATTTACTATCGCAGCGCTTGCTGCTGCAGTTCTGGCCGGATGCGCCAAAACAAGGACAGAGGACGAGACAACGGAACTCAGGGATTTCTTCCTGGCATGGATGGCCTACACCTATCCCAACGTCAGTGCCAATTCCAACGGAATCTACATCCTGGAAGAAGAAGAGGGCAACGGTGTCCTTTACAACGACCAGGACTTCGCCCACATGGAGGTTACCGTTGCAGACCTTGAGGGCAATATTTCCTCTACGAACAACCTCAAAGTGGCGCAGCAGCTGGGCACTTACAACAAGACCAATTATTACGGTCCCGTACTCCAGTACGCAGGAGAATACATTTCCGCAGGTCTCTACTACACTCTCAAAGGAATGAAGAAAGGCGGCACCAGGAAGGTGATCATCCCCTTCTGGCTTAACACATACAGCAGGTACGACTCCCAGGAAGAATACATCAAGCACGCTACTTCATCCTCTTCCGGCTCCATGTACACCATTCACCTTTCAGACTTCACCAACGATGCGGAACAATGGGAGATCGACTCACTTCAAAGGCATCTGGTTAACCTTTACAAAGAGTCCGCGGATTCCGTTTCATACGGCCTCTACTATCATCAGCTCAAGGAGCCTGTGGATACGACTTCCTTCCCTGTCGATACAGTAGTATATATCAACTACACCGGCCGCCTGCTTAACGGCCAGGTGTTCGACACCACCATCAAGGATACCGCAATAGTACACAATATCTACAGCACATCCAAGACTTACGCTCCCCAGCCCGTCAGATGGGCTTCCAACGCGGAAGGCATGACCTTGAACAGTTCCTCTGTAATCACCGGCTTCGCCCAGACAATGCGCCAGATGAGGAAGTATGAGAAAGGCATCGGCTACTTCATTTCCAAGTTGGGATACACTTCAAGCGGCAGCGGAAGCACCATCCCGGCGTACTCCCCGCTCAGTTTTGAGATTGAAATTGTAGACAAACCGGAATAGCAGATGGCAGATTCAGGAATTCCGACAGACCTCGGAATCAGGAAAATAAGCTCCTTACTGTCGAAATATGCAGTCCCCGCAATCATAGCGATGACTGCATCTTCGCTATATAATATGGTAGACAGCATCTATATCGGCCATATTAAGGACTTCGGGCACCTGGCGATTTCCGGACTGGCGGTGACCTTCCCGCTGATGAACCTTTCCGCCGCCCTGGGCACCCTGGTTGGTGTAGGCGCGGCAACCATGATTTCCGTCCTGCTGGGGCAGAAGAACTATAAGGCGGCGGGCAAGGTCCTTACCAACGAGGTTACCCTTAACACTATACTGGGTGTTGTCTTTACGGCGATAACCCTGTTATTCCTGTCCCCCATCCTTCGGTTCTTCGGGGCCAGCGACGACACTTTGCCTTTTGCATCGGATTATATGACGATAATCCTGGCCGGCAACGTGTTCACCCACCTGTATTTCGGCCTTAACGCGGTTATCCGTTCTTCCGGCAACCCCAGGCTGGCCATGGGGCTCACCCTTTTTACGGTGATTTCCAACAGCATACTTGACCCTGTGTTCATTTTTGTCCTGGGCATGGGCATCAAAGGCGCCGCGCTTGCCACCGTCCTTTGCCAGATGATGGCCCTGAGCTACGCTATGGTGTATTTCATGGACCAGAAAAAGTTCCTCCACCTGCCAAAGAAGATATTCGGACTGGACTGGAGGATAGCCAAGGATTCGCTTTCCATCGGCATGGGGCCCTTCCTCATGAACGCAGCAAGCTGCATCGTGGCCCTGTTTATCAACCAGCAGATGAGCCGCTACGGAGGAGACTTGTCAATCGGCGCATACGGCATCGTCAACCGCATATCCTTCCTGTTCGTGATGATTGTCATGGGCTTCAACCAGGGCATGCAGCCAATAGCCGGTTATAACTTCGGGGCAAGGCAGTATTCAAGGGTTAAGGACGTATTCTTCCTGACGGCAAAATGGGCCACAGGGGTGGTTATAGTCGGCTTTATCCTGTCCGTTTTCTTCCCGGAAGTGGCGGTGGCGGCGTTCACGGACGAGCCGGAGCTTCGCAGCCTCTCCGCCCACGGACTGCGGACGATGAACATTATTTTCCCTATCATCGGCTTCCAGATGGTGGCGACAAACCTTTTCCAGTGCCTTGGAATGGTGCACAAATCCATCATCCTGTCCCTGTCAAGGCAGCTGCTGTTCCTCGTACCTTCCGTTTTCATCCTTCCTCTTTTCTTCGGGGTGGACGGCGTATGGTACAGTTTCCCTGTGTCTGACTTCCTGGCAAGTATTCTCACGATAATTTTCCTGGTTTCACTGGTGCGCAAGCTGAATTCCCTCAAGGACGGCGACGACCCTGTAATCCTGGGCAGTAAAATAAAATAGTACCCGATATGAGCAAGAATGTAAGAATAATCAACATCGGCAGGCAGTTCGGCAGCGGCGGACGCCTGGTAGCAGCAGAGATTGGCCGCATCCTGGGCATTCCTGTCTACGACAACGAACTCATCACCAAGGCTGCAGAGGAAAGCGGATTCAGCAAGGAGCTCTTCGCAGGCAAGGACGAAAAACGAAGCCTTTTCTCTTTTTCTTCCTTTTTCTCTTCCGGGCGCTACAGCATGTCGGATAACTACTTGAGCGACAATGAGTTGTTCAAGATGCAGGGGAATGTAATCCGCAAGCTTGCAGAGGAGAGCCCGTGCATTTTCATCGGACGCTGCTCAGACTACATCCTTCGTGACCGCACGGACTGCCTGGATGTTTTCATCTGCGCGCCGATGGAAGAGCGTATCAAGCTTGTGTGCGAGCGTGAGAACCTGTCCCGCGAAGACGCCGAGGACCTTATCATCCGCAAGGACCGCACGCGCAGGACGTATTACGATTACTTCACCTTAGGTGACTGGGGAGTTGCTTCCAACTACGACCTTTGCGTGGATTCATCGATTCTTGGAATTGAGGGGACGGCCCGCTTTATCGTTGATTTTAAGGAGAGACTGAGCCGATGAGGACTTTATTGCTCAGGTTGTTCACCCCTGTTCTGATGGCAGTATGTGCCATTGCGTGTTCCTGTTCCAATGCCGATGACCCGGTGCGCCCGACGGTAGACCTTAACAAGGTGCTGACCAACGCGATGTCGGACACATCGGTCCTTGTGCCGATGGAGAAGAAAATCCTCCGTTACATGAGCCAGTGGCAGCTGCAGGGCACCCAGCTGGCTATTATGCGCGGGGATTCGCTGCTGTACGCCAAGGGCTTCGGCTGGGCGGACAAAGAGAAGGAGCAGGAGATGGGCCCGGGCAATATCATGAGGGTGGCGTCGGTGTCCAAGCTTGTCACGGCAACGGGCATCATGGTTCTGCAGGAGCAGGGCCGGCTGAGTCTGCGGGACACGGTTTTCGGTCCTGCGGGTATCCTCAAGGATACTTCTTACTGCAACAGTATCAAGGATAAGAATTACTATAAGATTACTGTAGAGGACCTTCTGCGCCACAGGGGCGGCTTTACGGCAAGGGCCGGGGACCCGATGTTCTCTACGGTAAGCATCATGAAGAATAACCGGCTTTCGCAGGCGCCGGACAACAGGCAGCTTCTTAAGCTGATGTTGCGCCGCAAGCTTAGCTTTGTTCCCGGCACGTCCCAGTATTATTCCAATCTCGGATACATGATTCTTTCCCTTGTGATTGAGGAGGTTACGGGGCAACCGTACGAGGATTTTATCCAGGAGAACGTTCTGGACAAGGCGGGGTGCCGTGGTTTCAGGATTGCAGGGAATTACTACAAGGACCGGCATTCTGGAGAGGTGCGTTACTATGTTCCTTCCAATGAGCCGGAGGTGCCGGAGTACAATAACAGCGGGGATTCTGTTGTGCGTTGCTATGGTGGCAATAATATTACGGCGTTGTCCGGGGCCGGGGCCTGGGTGGCGTCGGCTCCGGAGCTTGCTCTTTTGGTTGCATCGATCGACGGGCGGGAGGAGATTCCGGATATTATTGGCAAGGAGAGTGTAGAGGAGATGACTCGTTTTATTGACAAGGATACTTATTCTTTGGGTTGGAATGATACTGATCCGGATAATGGCTGGGTCAGGACGGGGACTTTGTCCGGAACTAATGCGCTTATTAAGTATTTCCCCGACGGTGAGTGCTGGATTTTCCTTTCTAATACCAGTACGTGGAAGGGCCCGGGGCTTGCGCGGTATACGGCTGCTCTTATGAGCGAGCTTCGCCGTTCTTACAGTTCTCTTCTCCCCGCCCGCGATCTCTTCCATTGATTACATTTCGGAGATGGTGGTGAGGAGGGAGGTGAGGAGGGCGGAGGCGAAGTCTGCGAGGTGCAGGAGGAAGGCGGGACAGAGGCCGAAGGGTGCCAGGAGCACGATGGCGATGGATGTGGCGGTGAGAATGGTTGCGGGCGGGATGGCCAGCAGGTTGGAGAGCAGGAAGTATTTGGGGAAGGAGCCGAACCGTGCCCAGGCAACGGGCGCAGTGAAAAGCTGGCAGGAAATACTCAAGGCGCACAGCTGCCAGATCTTACGAGTGAAATCCAGGCGCCCGCCGGAAGGATACAAGGCCTCCAGCCATGGGAAAACCAAGGCGATTCCTGCAACCGCCAGGTAAGACAGCTGGAAGCCCGCCGATGCAATTTCTCCCGGACTGAGCATAAGCTGAATCATAAGGGCGGCAAGCAGGATACGCAGCAGGGAAATCCGCCGGTGCAGAAGCTGCGCACTCTCTCGCAAAATAATGAAAATAAGCGCCCTCACAAGCGAAGCCGACGCTCCCGCAACAACTACGTAAACAGCTGACAGCAAGATAATTACAACAGACTTTACCTTCCTTGCGACAGGACTCTTTCCCAGCGGCGCCATAAGCCAGGAAAGACACATATAGAAAATACCCAGATGCATCCCGGACAGAGCCAGGATATGTGAAGCGCCAGAGGCACGGAACACGCCTGCAACTGCGGGCGCGAGCGAAGTGCGGTCCCCCAGCGCCAAAGCCTTTACCAGGGCGGCCGTGTCGTCCCCGGTAAAAGGCAGCGCGTCCACCGCACCCGCCAGCCGCGCCCGCAAAGCCAGCTGCCATGCCGGAGCCGAGCCGGCATCGGACAGTACCGCCAAACCTCCCGTAAGGGAGCAGAAAAGCCCGCAGGCAAACATCAGGAAAGCATAGGCCGCAGCAGAACGCGGCTTACGGAGGATAAAATACCCCAAAGTAAAGAAAAGAATCGCGGCGGAAACTGCGGCCGCGCCGTACGACGGTGACATCAACGTCCCTGCCGCAACAGCTGCCGTGAACGGCAACGACAAATACACTATATCTCTCTCCTCTTTCATCGGCCAGGTTATTTGCTTGCTAAATTAGCGATTATTCATTAACTTTGGACGATAAAAACGTAAAATTTTTTTAAACACATAAAATAATGATAATTCTCGTAATCAACTGTGGCAGTTCGTCCATCAAATACCAGCTCCTGGACATGAAGGGCGACGACGTTTACACCCTTATCGCAAAAGGTATCGTAGAGAAAATCGGCCTTCCCATGGGAATTTTCCAGTACGCCCCCACCGGCGGAGAAAAACTGGTCAAAGACCTTCCCGTTCCGGACCACAAAGTAGGTATGCAGCTTGTACTTGACGCACTCACAGACAAGGAGCACGGCGTACTTGCCTCGATAGAAGACATAGAGGCTGTAGGTCACCGCATCGTGCACGGAGGCGAATACTTCTCCGGCAGCGCACTCGTAGACGAAGACGTCCTCAAGAAGATTGAAATCTGCTGCGACTTCGCTCCCCTCCACAACCCCGCACACCTTCTTGGCATCAGGGCCGTCCAGCACGTGCTTCCCACTGTGCCCCAGGTAGTTACCTTCGACACCGCATACCACCAGACAATGCCGGAGTACGCCTACATGTATGCCTTGCCCTATGAGTATTACGAGAAATACCGCGTACGCCGCTACGGCGCCCACGGAACCAGCCATCAGTACGTAGCCAACAAAGGCGCCAAATTCTGCGGCCTGGACATTAATGACTCCAAGATTATCACCTGCCACATCGGCAACGGCTCATCCGTAAGCGCCATCGTAAACGGCAAAGTAATAGACACCTCCATGGGCTTCACCCCGCTTGAGGGCATGATCATGGGAACCCGCGTAGGCAATGTGGATGCCAACGTAATCCCTTACATCATGAAGAAAGAAAACCTCACCCCGGACCAGATGACGGAAATCATCAACAAGAAGAGCGGTTTCCTGGGCCTGAGCGGCAAGACCTCCGACGCCCGCGAAATGGACGCCCTTGCAGTTGCCGGTGACCACAAGGCCAAGCTGGTGCTCAAGAAACTCTCCTTCGACCTTATAAAGAATATCGGAATGTACGTAGCAGAGATGAACGGAGTGGACCTCATCGTCTTCACCGGCGGCATCGGAGAGCATAACAACCGCCTGCGCCGCCGCGTCTGCGAAAACTTCACCTACATGGGACTTAAATTCGATTACGATGCAAACGCCGATGCCTGGGGAGAAGACGCCCTCATTTCCCTGCCGGATTCAAAGGTGAAAGTTGCCCTTATCGCCACCGATGAAGAGCTTGTCATCGCCCGCGACACCATGCACATCGTCAATTCACTGGAAGACTAAAAACACACAATTATATGATAACCAAATTTTCAGACGTATTTGCAGAGCTTAAAGAGAAAGGTATCTGCAAGAGAATGGTCGCAGCTTGGGCTGTAGACGAGCACACTATCGAGGCTGCAAGCAACGCAGTGGATATGGGATTTGTTACCGCCACTCTTGTTGGTGACGAAGCTCTTATCAAAGATGTTTGCGCAAAGAACAATATCAATGTCGCCAAGTTCGCCATCGTCAATGAGCCCGTAGAGCTGAAGGCCGTTGCAAAGGCTGTCCAGATGGTTCACGACGGAGAGGGCGATATCCTTATGAAGGGTCTTTGCTCAACAGACAAATTCCTCCGCGCCATCCTTAACAAAGAGTGCGGCCTTCTGCCTCCCAAGGGCCTCCTGAGCCATGTAGGCATCATCGAGAACCCCAACTACCACAAGCTCATGTTCCTTACCGATATGGCTGTCATCCCCCAGCCGGACTTCCGCCAGAAGGTTAAGCTCGCCGGCTTCGTAACAGGCGTTGCCAAGTCTTTCGGTATTGCAAAGCCCAAGGTTGCATTCATCGCCGCCTCAGAGCAGATGCTTGATTCCATGCCTGCCTGCATGGAGGCAGCCATGCTTGCCAAGATGTGCGACCGCGGCCAGATCAAGGGTGTTATCGGCGACGGTCCCCTCGCCCTTGACGTAGCTATCGACAAAGAGTCTGTAGAAATCAAGAAGCTGGAGAGCCCCGTAGCCGGCGATGCAGACTGCCTGGTATTCCCCAACATCGAGTCCGCAAACGTATTCTGGAAGGCTAACTCCAAGCTTTGCAACGGTGTTAAGCAGGCCGGAATGCTGGTAGGTACCACAGCTCCCTGTATCCTTGCAAGCCGTGCAGACAGCGCAGACACCAAGCTTAATTCCATAGCAGAGGCTGTAATGTTTGTAAAGTAAGCTGCAGCAGATTTTAGTAGTTTATAAAATATATATCCCGAAGTCCATGGACCCTTATTTTTTGGACTTCGGGATATATATTTTTAAACTGCCCGGATTACAAAAGCAATCCTGAGATTACCGCCTTACCAGCTGCCGGATGCGCCGCCGCCACCGAAGGAACCGCCGCCAAAGCCTCCGAAGCCTCCGCCCCCGAAGCCTCCGCTTCGGCCTCCGCCGAATCCGCCGCCCGAACCCAGGATAGTGAGCCAGGTATCCAGCGGACCAACATAGACTCGTTTGTTGCCGGAACCGCCGCCACTGTTATTGGAGCCGCCTTTCCTTCCACCCTTGCTGCCGGCATAGATGAACAGCGCCATCATAAGAAGGAAGAAAATAAGCGGAACAAAGGTGTCCCAAGGACTCTCCTCAAACTCCCGCTTCACGGAAACCTCTCCGCTGGCAAGTCCCATAAGCTTTTCACAAGCCTTGCTTACGCCACCGTAATAATCGTCCTCCCTGAATGCAGGAATAAGGATCTCCTCAATAATACGCTTGCAGTTGGCGTCTGTAATTGCGCCTTCAAGGCCGTAGCCCACCTGGATGGAGACTTTGCCGCTACCCGAGGAATTCTTGGGCTTTACAAGAAGCACGACTCCGTTATTGAAGTCCTTGCTTCCCACCTGCCACTTAAGGCCTATCTCAACAGCATATTCATTAGGGTCGTAACCCTCAAGATCAGAGACAGTAACAACAGCTATCTGATTGGAAGTAGTATCGTCAAAAGCAACCAGACGTGACTCCAGCCCGGCAACCTGGGAAGCAGTGAAAACACCCGCAAAATCATTCACAAGACGCGGCGGCACGGGCTTTTGGGGAATCCCCGCAAAAGCTGTCGCAGCCGCGAGCAGTGCCGCAGCCACAAAGACGCATCGTCTTATGAAATCAAAGCTTTTCATTCTCCGTCACCGTAAGAAATGTCGTCCGGGAGCTCATTTACATCGTCCGACTGATAAGGGAAGAAAGCCTTGAGCTTCTCTCCTATCATGATAACACCCTTGACAAGGCCCTGGGTGTACTCCTCCTTCTTGAAAAACTCTCCCATAGCGGCCACTACATCCTTCCAAAAACCAGCAGGAACCACGGCGTTGATGCCCTTGTCCCCTATCACCGCAAAACGGCGGGAGTCGCAGGCCACATAAACAAGCACGCCGTTTCTGGCTGCCGTACGCGCCATCTTGAGCTTATGAAAAGTACGGAGAGCCCGAATCTTCGGGTCTCCGTTACAAGATGTCTCGATGTGTACGCGTATCTCTCCGGAAGTCGCTTTTTCCGCCTCCATGATGGCGGCAACGACCTCCTTCTTCTGCTCTTTTGAAAGGAACTGGCTGGCCTTCATCAGAATTCTACCTTAGGAGCGGTCTCTGCGCCGGGAGCGGCTGTAAAGTAACCCTTGGTAGAGAAACCGAAGATAGATGCAAAGATGTTCTTAGGGAAAGACCTTACGGCGGTATTGTACTCGCGTGCGGTCTCGTTGAACTTGTTGCGCTCTACGGCAATGCGGTTCTCTGTGCCTTCCAGCTGGGACTGAAGCTCCAGGAAGTTCTGGTTTGCCTTAAGGTCCGGATAGGCCTCGCTTACAGCGATAAGGCGGCCGAGTGCGGAACTGAGCTGCTCCTGTGCCTGCTGGAACTTGGCAAGCTCCTCTTCCGTAAGATTCTCCACCTTGATGCCTGTAGCGTTTGCACGTGCGTCTACAACAGCCTGGAGAGTCTCTTTCTCATGCTCTGCGTAGCCTTTTACAGTTGCAACCAGGTTGGGAATAAGGTCTGCCCTGCGCTGATAAACATTCTCTACCTGAGCCCAGGCTGCAGTTACTTTTTCTTCTCCGGAAACAAGTCCGTTGTATGCGCCCTTACCCCAGAAGAACAGGATTGCCACTACGACAATGATAATGATTGTACTTGTACCTAACTTTTTCATATCTGAATAAATTTTTGCCGATGTTTAAAGTGACTCCCTGACACAGCGGACCGGAGCCGCGAACGATGCCTTGCTGCCCGTGGCGATGCGTACGTCCGGTGAAGCAACGTACATATACCTGTAATAAGCCTGGTCCGCGTTCAGCTCTTCAGCAGTCCAGTAAACCGCATAATTGGAGAAATCGCTGAACTTGAAGTCATCTCCGTCTACGTTTGCATATCCGGTAGGCAGGGCGGCGAAAGCGCTTTCCCCGGTCACCTTTACGGAAGTATTGAACTCCCAGAGCTTTTTGCCGTTGAAATAAGCCTCTGTCATGAGTTTGCCGGCTACGCCTTTGAAAACAGAATGCTCATCTGCCGATGCGTCCCCGATGCCGATGCCAAGGCTTTTCCAGTCTGCTGCCGATGGCAACCTCCATCCGTCAGGACATGCTGTCCTGGCCTCTTCCCATGTATAGAAAGTGCCAAAGAAATCGCGCAGGAGCTCTGTCCCGTAAGGAGCATAGCCGCCGGTGTACGCAAGATTGCGTGCGAACCAGTCAAGGCCGTTGATGCTTGTATAACGGTATTTCTGGCCGTCGCGGTCATCCGTAAAAACAGGGTCTGTGTCTGTCTGGCTGGGAATATTGAGGGATGTTTCCTTGTTTACAACCACTGTGGTGGAAGCCTGGGTTCGCAGAGCGTAACCGGATGCATAGGCATTGCAGGTTACGGTAAGGGAGCCGGTGAAATCCGCCGGAATCTCCAGCGTGTACTTGCCGGTAACGCTGGCAGGGTCGCCCTCGAAACGGGTGGTGTCCCTGGTGGATGTACTGCGGGATGTATACCAATAAAAACCCGGTGTCTTTTTGTCCGATCCGTAAGTTACTCCTGAGGGAATGAGCTCATGTGTGGAGCCGGACTCTGCCCATGCGGCCAGTTCGAATGTCAGGGTGCCGTCAATGTACAAGGTGTCATCGTCATCACTGCTCTTATGACATGAAGCGACGGAAGCCGCAAAAAGGCCGCCGAACGCAAGGATTGCCAGAAATTTACTAATCTTCATCATCAATTTAATAATCATCCTCTTAAATTCTTACAAATATCGTACATTTTAACTAAAAATCAGTAAATTTGTAATAAATAATTTTAAGTCATGCGTCATTTAACCTTGATAGTTGCAGCCCTGGCCCTTACCGCCGCAGTTTCCTGTGAATCTTCCGGCAATAAGTATGTAGAGGTTTCAGGCTTTACCCAGGGTGTTGAATTCAGTGTAAAATTCAACACAAAAGCCCTTAAAATCAGCCCGGAACAGGCTACACACTATATTGATTCAATCCTTACCGTGGCAGACTCCACGCTCTCCGGTTACAATCCCGGCTCCATGCTAAGCCGCTACAACAGGGGAGAAAAAGTAGAGCCCAACTGGATTATGAAGGATATCTTCGACCGCTCGAAAGATGCCTTTGAGATCAGCGACCACACGGTGGATGTCACCGCCGCCCCGCTCTTCGACCTTTGGGGCTTCGGCTTCACCGGAGAGGACGACTACGTTCCTTCAGAAGAGGAAATCGCCGCTACCATGAAGATTTCCGGAATGCAGAACTTCAGCGGAGACCTCTCACAGGCCGCTCCGGGGCAGAAGCTCAACTTCAACGCCATCGGACAGGGTTACACCTGCGACCTTATTGCAGAGTATCTTTACAGCATCGGCGCAACGGATATGCTTGTCAGCATCGGAGAAATTTACCTTGATGGCCTTAACCCGGCCGGCAAGAACTGGACTGTGGCTATCGACTCCCCTATCGACGGCAATAATGAGCCCGGGGAGCATGTACAGGGCTACTGGCATTCTGACGGCAAGGCGCATGGTCTTGTGACTTCCGGCAACTATCGCAAGTTCTTTGTACGAGACGGGCAGAAATATTCGCATACGATTGACCCCAGGACCGGCCGTCCTGTACAGCATAACCTGCTGAGTGCTACCGTCCTTGCGGACGATTCCTGCACCGCGGATGCTATGTCTACGGCCTGTATGGTTCTTGGTCTTGAGAAGGCTAAGGAGTTCCTTCAGGAAAAAGGCCTGGAGGGTTTCCTGGTTTACGACGAGGCCGGCGAGTTCCACACCTGGTGCACCCCCGGTTTCAACATCACCTACTAATATTTCGTAATACCAAGATTTAGTAATACTTGTGCTATCGTAAATCGGTAATATTCGGATAGTTGGAGAGTTCGGACTGGGAGAAAGCCCAGAGAGACGGGGAAGAAGTAAAGCAGAAGTTCGAAACCTTGAACTCCACCCTGGCCCCATCCTTCATATGAAGCTCCGCCGCAACAGGCAAGCCCTTATCAAGGATAAGCGTAAGTGCCTTGATAGAAGGCTCACTGACGGCGCTGAGCTCGTAAACCTCCCGGCCGCCTTCCCTTGACAAATTCAACACCTTGAAATTAGAACCGATATCGCTCAGAAGCAGCGCAGGATTGGACAGGAAGTCCAACGTCTGCCCATCGGCGGACTCAATAACCATCTCTCCCGCAGCAGGATCCGCAGTGTAACGCACCGCACCGTCGCAGCGGATATCCAGGCCGTTGCCCTCTATCCGGTAACACTGGCCGGCCACGACAGCCTTTCCGTCGCCGGCAAAAGGAGTATCGCTGCCGGTAGTGGCAAATGAATAATCAAAGGAGGCAATCCCCTTCGAAAGCTTCTCCGCCAGGACCTTCATCGAATCCTGTGCCATCGCAAAGCCCGTCATACCCAGAAGCAGACAGGCCGATATCAAAATACGTCTGATCATGATTCTACTCGTTTGCGTTCTTGTAAGCCTCGATGATAGCGTCAAGCTCCTCCAAATCGTTAACAAGCACCTGTCTGGGCTTGGAACCCTCCTGAGGTCCTACGATTCCGGCAGCCTGAAGCTGATCCATCACTTTACCTGAACGTGCATAACCCATGCCAAGACGGCGCTGGATGTCGGAAGTAGAGCCTCTTTGCGTGGTAACAACCATGCGGGCAGCTTCCTCGAAGCGAGGGTCAAGGTTCTTCATATCCACCATTCCGCCGCCATCTGAGCCACCGTCCTCACTCTCCGGCTCCGGCAGGTAATAAGGAGTATTGTAACTCTTCTTGTAGCCCTGCTGCCCGCCTATGAAACGGCAAATCTCGTTGATTTCCTTACCGCTGATGAACGCGCACTGGACACGCTCCGTGTCTGCGCCGGAAAGGTAAATCATATCTCCGTTACCGATGAGCTTTTCTGCTCCGGGGGCATCCAAGATAGTCTTGGAGTCAATTCCGGAGAAAACACGGAAGGCGATTCGCGTAGGGAAGTTCGCCTTGATAAGACCTGTGATAACATCCACCGAAGGCCTCTGGGTGGCCAGAACCACATGGATACCGGCCGCACGGCCCTTCTGAGCCAGACGTACGATAGAAGTGGAAATACTGCGGGCGATAACCTTGGAATCTCCTGAAGCACCCACCGTCATGGTAAGGTCTGCGTACTCATCCACAACCACAACAATGTAAGGCATGTACTTGTGGCCCTCTGTAGGCAGCAGGTGGCGGTCCTGGTATTTCTCGTTATAAAGGGTAACCTTGTTCACAAGGGCGCGGTTCATGAGCTCGTAGCGCTCGTCCATCTCCTGGCAGAGCGAACGAAGCACAGCCTCTGCCTGCCTGGGGTTCTTGCAGATGGCAGTATCACGCTCCTGCTGCTCGCTGGCGGCGTTTGGCAGGACGGCAAGATAATGCTTCAACAGGCCTGCATAAGCAGAGAACTCAACCATTTTAGGGTCGATGAAGACGAACTTAAGCTCTGACGGATGCTTTGCGAAAAGAAGGGAGGTAATGAGCACATTCAGGCCCACTGACTTACCCTGCTTTGTTGCACCGGCCACCAGAAGATGCGGCGCCTCTGCAAGGTCGAACACTTTGACCTCCTGGGTGATTGTATAGCCGATGGCAACGGGCAGTTCAGCCTTCGTATTGCGGAAAGCATCGTCGTTGAGCATAGCCTTAAGCGGCACCATCGACGGATTGTCATTAGCCACCTCTATGCCCACCGAATCTTCCAGCGTCACAACGCGTACGCCCTTTGCCTTGAGTGCCATGCCGATGTCTTCCTGGCGTCCCCTGATAGCCGCAATCTTGACTCCCGGGGCCGGGAAAACCTTGTAAAGCGTAACCGTAGGGCCTACAACGGCCTTAACGTTCTCTACCTCTATCTTGTAGTTCTTGAGGGTTGCGCGAATCTTGTAATTATTGCGCATGAGCTCCTCCTGGGATACGCTCTGGCGCTTGTTTTCATAGTCGCCAAGAATCTCCAGCGACGGGAACTCATATTTGTCAAGGTCTGAGCGTACGTCGATACGCGGCAGAGGTTCGTCCACATCGGTAGACAGCGGTGTCCCCTCTATAATGTCGATGTTGCTGTCCGTTTCCGGTTCAACGGCCACCTGCTCAACGGCCACCTGCTCACGACTCTCCGGCTCCGTTTCCGGAGTCTCTGTAATCTCTGAAGTCTCTGCAGCCTCCGCTTCCTCCGCAGCCTCCGCTTCCTCTGCGGCTTCCAGTTCCTCCTTTACAGCCTTCTTGATCCAGGTGAAAGTGCCGGATTTCTCCTTGGCAGCCTTCTGCTCCTTCTTCTTTGCAGGCTTTTCTGAATCTGAAACAAGCTTGTCAGAGAACCTGCGGCTTGCAAACAGCAGCCACAGGACTACAAGGATTCCAAGTATGCAGAGTGTAAGCAGGCTGCCTACAAGATTGTCCAGGAAAGAAACCATGACATCCCCGCAGCCACCGCCAAGTCCGCCGCCAAAGACGGTGTCCAGGCCAGCCAGCCTGGAAACGAAAGCAAACACAAAAGAAGCCACCAGGGCACCTGTAATGGACAGAAGCAGCACCCTGATTATAGAATAGGAGCGCTTGCCGAAGAGCAGGCGCAGGGAAATCACGCCAAGAATAACGACCAGTGCAAGCGACCCCAGTCCGAACCACTTGCAAACCAGCAGATAAGACCATTTGAAGCCAAGTTTGCCCGCCATGTTGGACACAGCCACATCCTGGTCCATGGCGCGGGAATAGCCGTCAAGGCTCTGGTCTGCCTTCCATGTAAACAGGTAGGAGACAATAGCCAGAAGGGTGAAGAACGCAAAGGCCGCCATCAGCAGGCCTGCGATAACTTCAATTTTTCTCTGCCGTTCACGCGGCATATCGGTCCAGAAGGAAAATATATTCAACTTGAGCTTCATACTGCGATGCTGTTTCCCTTGTTCTAACGTTTCTTGTTCCTGTAGAAGTTGGGACGTTTGTTAAACTGCTTCCTGGGGGCGAACTCCGTCAGTATCATACCGGGCCTGTTGTAATTGCCATCCTGTGGCAAACGGCTGATACTCAGGCCTTCAGGAACTTTTATACGGCCATCCGAGAGCACCTCTATGTCATGGAAAATAGTGCTGTCATCTACACTGTCCTTGTTCCAGATAAGGTACTGCTGCCTCATATAGAACGCCAGGCGGCGGAGCATTGTATTCTTCTGCTCCCCTTCCGGTTCCGATGCTATAAGGTCGATGATGCTTTCTATGTTGCGGCCATAGTGGGTTGCCTTGATGGGTTTTGTGCGGAGCGGAATGCGCATCGGCGGGACCTGCCTGTCTTCCGGTGAGGGCACCGGATAAGGGGAATCCACGTCAAGGTCGTATCCGGCGATAACGAACAGATGGTCCCAGAGCTTATGCTCCCAGTCCTCTACTGCATGTACCTGAGGGTTAAGCAGTTCCATTACACGAACCACGGCCCTGGCCTGCTGCGTACGCTTCTGCCGGTCCTCTATTTGCTTAAGGTTTTTCACCATTTTGAGCACGTTGCGTCCGTACTCCGGCATAGCCATTTTTTCTCTTTCTGTATTATAATCCAATTCCATATTTCAACTAAAAACCTCTCAACTTACAAAAATAGCAAATTTCTCAAAAAACTACAACTGTACCGGGACTACTTCCGACGAAGACACGAACCAGAGATATCCGCTCACGGAGCGGTAGCCCATGTCGCGGAAAAGGCGGCAGTAGCGGCGCACCTGCGCGGCATACGCCGGATGGTCCGTTCCAAATTTATAGTCTATCACCGTCACATCCCCCTCCGGGCTAATCACCACCCTGTCCGGCCGGTACAAACTGCCATCCGCATCAATAATCCCCGTCTCATTCAGCACTCCGGCCATCGGATACAGGGGTTGAGAGCCATGGACCCCTATTATTTGGCT
>OMVB01000098.1 GCA_900314395.1 uncultured Prevotellaceae bacterium
AGTTTAGTTGTAAGCGGTTACATACTATGCCTTTTTAGGCATTTGAAAGGAGGTCTATATGACCAAACTGAAAAAAGGAGGATTGCTACTCAGCGTTGCTGCCTTGCTATCGTTAGCAGGCTGCACCAATCCTGATGTAAGCAGTTCTAGTTCTGTTGTTTCGAACCCTACTTCCAGTGAATCAAGCGTCGTTGCTCCGCAATACGACGTGACAAAAATCACTTGGGAATGGACGAAAACTGCATCTGGCTACACGGCAAAGGCAACAATCCCTTGCACGAACGGATTACCCAACAAGGTAGTTGACGCAATTGTGACTTCGGAAAAGACGGATCCCACTTGCACTGTCGCAGGTTCGATTGTCTACACGGCTAAGATTCAATTCGAAGGGAATGAATATCAAAACACGAAGACCGTTACCGTCGATGCCTTAGGCCACGAATATGATGTGGCTGATATCATATGGGATTGGAAAAAGAAAGCCGATGGCAGTGGCTATGACGTCACCGCCGAGATTCCTTGCAAACGCGGTGACGATAAAGTCGTGATTACTGACATCGTTGTCACTCCGAAAAGAACCGAACCCACTTGCACGGAAGATGGCTCTATCGTTTATACGGCTACCGGTACTTATAATGGCCAAGCCGTAAGCGATACAAGAACGGATCCAATCGAAAAGACCGGCCACTCGTATGACTATTCAAAAGCCGAATTCAAGTGGACGAAAGTGAAGGACGGTGAAGGATACACTGTTGTTGCAGAAGTTCCTTGCTCCAAAGGTGATGATACGAAAGAAGTCCCTGCCGAAGTGGCAGAAACGAATCGTATTCCCGCGACTTGCGAAAAAGATGGCTCAGTGACTTATACCGCAACCATCAAAGACGAACAAAATAAAGCCTACACCGCTACGCAGACCGATACCTTAGCGGCACTTGGCCATGATTTCGATTACAGCCATGCCGTTTGGGAATGGACCGGAAACGACAAAGATGGCTACACTGCCGCCAAAGTAACGGCAACTTGCAAACGTGATGCAACACACAAGACCACTGCCGATGCGACGGTTACCTTAACGACGAATGACGAAGCTACTTGCGAAGAAACCGGCAAGAAAGTCTATACGGCAAAAGCCACATTCAACGGCACTGAATATAGTTCCACCAAAGAAGTGGTGCTTCCTGCGCTCGGCCACAACTTAACGTTGGTCACGGCCAAAGATGCCAGCATTAGCGCAGCCGGTAACTCTGATTACTACAAGTGCGATCGTTGCGGCAAAATGTTCTCGGATGCTGAAGGCACCACTGAAATCAGTGCAATTCCGACCATTTCTTGGGTACACGTTGCAGCAATCGATCCCACACAAAGTGCACGTGGCTTCAAAGAATTCTATTTGAAGTCTGGCACGGGCGAAGTTTCGTTCACTGCCCCAGAAAATGCAACCTATTCGACCATTACCTTAACGGATGAAGAAAAGTCCTCATTCATCAATAATGACACCAACAAGGTCACGATTCCTTCCTTCGATGAATTGGATGCAGCCCTAAATGGCCACGATGGCACCATGCCTTACGATTATGACTTCGTCAGCGCTGCCAAAGCTATTTATGATGTTTACAGCGATACGGCAAAGGCTGCCTACGGAAAAGATGTTGACGCAATGTTCAATTTCTATTCTGAACATTATGGTGTAGCAAACAAAATGACCAAAATGAGTAGCGGCTGGGATGCCAAAAATCTTTCTAGCAACATCAACGCTTTTGAAACCGACCCAACATTCGGCTCAATGCATCGGTTCACCCGAAAAACGGACGTTGCAGACGCGGGATACACCGCATATCACATCGACAGCGCTTCTACCATTGAAGATGGCACAAAGGCACTTGTCTTCTACGTGAAAGGGCTTGACGCTTCTCTCTATAACCCTTCCGCCAATCATGATATCAACAGCACTGATGGCGCCAATAAAACTGTTATGTATGCCACTGGTGGGACAAAGTATAACGCATCTTTAATCGAGCAAATCAGTGACGAATGGATTGCTTTCTATTTTGAGTCGGCCGATTTGATCACGGCCTTACAAGCAGAAGGCGCCTTACCTGTGTTCAGTTTCAATCCGTTATGGGGGTCAGACGAAATTTTCGTCACACCAATTTATGGCATCAAGACCTCTGGCTTCTATGGCAACGATGCCGCTGCATTCCCTGCCGCTGGTACTCCAGATGGCGTGACGCAAAACTACAACAACGTCTCCTTCTCTTATGGCGCGGTAAAAGCAAACGATACAGCTACTCGAGTTGGTTTCCGTACCTTCACTCATCCTCTTTATGGGCCGGGCGTCATTGAAGGAAAAGGTGACGTTCCAATCGAAATCGGTTATAAAGGCGTCGACGGAACAAACAACGCCAAAGGCAATTTGAAGAAGATGGTCGATGGGACATTAACTTCTGCCTACTTCTACTTCTATTCCAGCGTAGATTCTCTTACTGTCGACTTCCGCTACAACAAAGGTGCTGGAGGAAGTAGTGCAAACGACTGGATTAACGTTAACAACAACTACACCATTACTGGCATCGGCTGGCATAAAATTGTGATCAGTGACAAGAATGTCCTTGCTGAATTGAATGCTGCCGATGGAACGAAAACAGGCTACATTTGGTTCTACGTCAAAGCCGGCAACGAAGGCACAGATATCATGCGCGCTACTGGTATCTACGGCACACTCGCTGCTTAATCTTCACCCCCTTAAAGAGGTTCGGGCTGTTCTCCCCCGAACCTCTTTTTCTTTCTTTTATGATTTATATTTGTTTGCTATTTTGATCACGATAATATCGTGTATAAAACATGTTTTTATAGAATCTCTGAGATTCCTTGATGATTTTTG
>OMVB01000132.1 GCA_900314395.1 uncultured Prevotellaceae bacterium
CAGTGGCCACTTCGCTCGGCAGGTAATGTTCACGGACTGTTGCCAGAAGTTTGGTTGCCAGCTAAATATGCACTACCCAACGACCGTCTTTGTCACTCCCTTCACGACTGAGTACATTTGCCTTCTTCAGGAGAGTAATATCGCGATTAATCGTTGCGATGGACTCTTCGAAGTGGGACTTGATTTCTTTGGCAGTTACTTTATCATTGCGCTTGATAATGGAAATGATTTTCTTCTGTCTATCAGTTAGTTGAAGAGAATTTACTTTATCATTTTCTTTATCATTTACTATATCACCACTGAGCCTCGGCGTAAGCGGTTTGGCGAATCGGATAGTCAGATAGACAAAGCCATTGGCCAGCTCGAATTCCGGCTTGGGAAGGCCGTTCTCTTTGCATAGGTCGAAGATGTCCGGAATACCTCTGCCCCAGGCTTCCATCAAGCCGCTCTTGAAGAAGACTTCGCTGATGAGTTTGTTGATGGGCTTGGACTGGGGCCTTTTGTAGAAGGTTTCCGGGGAGGTGCCTGGAGGAAAAGCGCCGGGGTTGGCGAATTCTACACGGTCGTCGAAGATAGCCACGGAGAGGACCGCGCCATAGGACCACCAGGTCCTGTGAATGAGGATGTTAAGGGCGGCTTCCCGGATGACTTTATAGGGAACGGTGAGGGTGTCGATGCGCTCCTTCTGGTCCATGGTGCCGGAGAGGAACATGTGCTTGCGGCAGAAGTCCAGGATGGCGTCGTATTGGTCAAAAAGGTTGCCTTCACATACAATCTGGTCTCGGAAAACGCGCATGTTGGTTCCCTCGAAGCGTGCGAGTTTGAGTTCACACTGGGAAATCTGCCGGGTTGGATTCTTGCCGAATAGCGCTACGGCGGCATTGATGAGATAGCCTTCGGCCGTGCGGAGGTTGAAATGATCCAGGCGCTGGTTGACGCTGCGCAGGGAGGCTGCAGAGGCGGGAATCCTGCCTTTGTTGATACCGGCGTTGATGACATCGACCAGGCGCTTGTTGCTGATGTCTTTGTCGGTGGCTCCGGGGAGCATGGTTTTCTCCCAACTGAATTTCTCCGGGTCGCTGAGACGGATGCGCTCGTCGAACATTTCGCGAGGCATCTGGGCCGTGGTGTTCTCGACCTTGTACCAAGGGCGACCGTCATAGGTGTAAGGCGCCTCGAAGGCTTTTGGAGCCTTGAAGTAGATGGCTATGACGAATTTTCCAGGCTTATCCGGGACTTCGATGTACTGGGCGGAAAGGTCGATGGCCGGAGAGAATTTCCGGAAGGCGTTGGCGATGTCCTGACGTGTCTGGTCGGCTACGTCCTGCCCGAGTATTGTCAGTTTCTTGGGATGGATGCCGAAGAAGAGCCAGCCGCCCTCGGTGTTGAGGAAGGCGCAGCCGGATTGCATGCCGGCGGCGAGTTCACCGGTGGTCTGCTTGGCTTCCATGATGCGGTTCTCATCCCGCTTTACAATGGTCTCTATCTCTTGTATGGTCAATTCTTTCATGGCCTGATTCTCGTTAGGTTTACAAATGTACATAAAATCTTGCGATTTTAGGCCAGTTGCATAAAAATCAAGACCGCTGTCTTATCTTTGTAGGCGAGCGGTCGTCGCCATCCAGCGCGCCGCAATAGTATAATGTTTAACGGGCTTGGTGTCCCAAAATTTGTAGAGTCTATGCGACAAGTATGCGGTCTTGACGTCCACAAAGTTACTGCTTTGTGTGTATTCTCAATGAAAGCGGCGTTGTTTTTCAAGAAAATACTCTCTTTTTTGCTGATTTTTTCGGTCTAATGAACTGTCTTGGCCGCTATGGTAAACGTGAAGCAGATGAAGGTTTTGCGGCCGCTGTGGGTGCTGATTTCGGAGTATTTGATTCGGTTTTAAAGACTACTTACAGAGGCTCCGGTAGAAGCCCGTCATCTGGGCCTGGAGGGCGGCGGGGTCGAAGGCTTTGCCGACGGCGGCGTGGAAGGAGTAGCCGTAGAAGAGGGACTGGAAGGTGGCGGCGACGGTGTCCAGGTCTTGCTGCGGGCCGATTTCACCAGAGGTCACGGCATCGGTGAGAACCTTCTTCCAGAGGGCGACTTCGTCCTGCATAATCTCGTAATAGCGTTCGCCAAGGTCCGGATAGTAGCGCTTGATCTGCAGGACGAGGAGAAGGTAGGCGTGGGTGGGATTTCCGGGTAAAGCCTCACTGACAGCATCCAGATAGTATGTCCTGGTGTGGACAACGCCTTCCAGGTAGGCCTGGATGAAGTCCTTGAGGGACATTCCTTCCGTGTAGTTCACTTTGCGGTGGATGTCCTGCTTTTCCAGTACCTCGCTGATGATCACCTGGCGGAAGAAGTCCAGTTTGGTCTTGGCATAATAGAAGATAGCCCCCCGGGTGAAGCCCGTTGCCTTTTCCACTTCGTCCAAGGTGAGGTCGCCGATGTTATGGGTGAGCAGCAGCGAGAAGGTTTGGGCGAAGAGTTTTTCTTTGTTATTCTCTCTCATGCGACAAAGTTCACGAATAATTACAAAGATAATCACTTTTTTTCCATCATTTGCATACCATTTGGTATGTTAATAACATACTTTTTAGTATCTTTGCGCTCTTGTTAGTAGAACCTTAAAGCAAATGGAAACGACAAAGAATGATCTGTATGAGGCCCCGGTAACGACAGTTATAGAGGTAAAAGCCGAGGGAGCCATCCTCGTTGTCTCTGGTGATGCACCACAGTATGAAGGACCTTATGATTTTTAGGAGGGTGCATTATGAAGAATAGCAAGTTAATCATACCTGTATTATTGAGCCTCAGCCTGGGATTTGCTTCCTGTTCCCGGATGGAACTGGACATCAAGGAAGAAAAGCCGGAAACGACAGAAGGGGAGGTCTGGACCTTGAAGGTAGAGGCCGGTGCAAAGGGTGACGCTGATACCAAAGCGCTGTCGATGA
>OMVB01000046.1 GCA_900314395.1 uncultured Prevotellaceae bacterium
TATCAGAGTTCCGCCTCGAGCCTAGGCGAAAGGAGAGAAATGCTATCATGGGGAGCATGGCTCTTCCTTTAATAGTATTCTATTCAGAGTGGTATAGGCGAGATTATGTTGGAGGGAAAGGCTCACAACAGTGGGAAGACCCGCTCATCAACAAGGGTATTTGTACTAAAGAGGCGTTTTCGGAAATTCGAACCCTTTTGGTAAAGAAAGTAGGTGAACAGTATGACATTCTAGCCAATCGCCATGACTTGGTCGATAACAATGGGCAGTTATTACGCAGCATCCTCTGCCAAGGAGGACTCCCTATCGAGTACATCATTCATGGTAGGGAGAATAATAGCTTTTTCACCTTATTGCACTGGATTGTCAGTGAGAGCCTAAATAATGAGGCTCCAAGTATTGGAGAGATAAAAGCTCGAACTGAACAACTCTGCATGTCGCCAACGTTGACTGGGATAGACACGTGTAAGGCAACTCTCACCTTGGCAGAGTCTATTACTGCTGAAGCAGTAGTGCCATTCAATGTGTCGGAAAACACATTAAGAGAACTGGAGAGCAAGCTTAAAGAAGACCGCGAACGCGTAAAAAAACTCGGTCTTAATAAGCCTATATTCTTCAAGGAGTTTTTTATTGAGCCTAACCCAGAAGGAGGGTTTGATTTTAAGTATACGATTCGATTAGAGGAGTCATTCAGTGTGGAGAGGGCATACCGATTTGGGCTATCTCCTGATGTCCAGCGATTTACTGTCTCACACAAAGGTGATTCCCTTGGCAGATACATCCGCATGAGCGATGGCTTATTCCATTGCAGGGAATTCAAAAACAAACCGCATGTGTTTTCGGAGACAGATGGGGGCAATGAGTGTAGTCAAGTTGACATTCAGACCGATCTTTCCTCTAATGATTATCATTGTGAGTTAGTCTCCAGGTTGTCTTTTACTGGGGATAATATTCTGTTAACCGAATTGAAGGACGGTGTGTGGATAGTCAAGAATAGGTTCAATGACGAAGGGACTTTTTATGTTTGGGTTCCCAGGACCTACACGGTAAATGCCGAGGATGGGTTCGTTTCAGAATGCAGTTTAAGCGGATGTAATTATTACCGAGTACTTATCAATCAACTCCATCCGGCCACGTTGTTTTCTCCCGATGGAAAACAACTTGATCCGCACCATCTCTTCCTAACAGATTACACTGTGTCATTTCACGGTTTAACGTCTTCATGGTTGCTAGCATCTAATGTCCATATTATCTCTGATTTACCTGACGACTATAACATCCAGGTATATGATAACATCAACCAAAGACGAGAGCTTAAGTATTCTGTAAAGTACAGAGTCAAGAACGAAAAGGAGTATCATGATATTTCTTCTTCACTTCCAGAAGGTATCGTTTTTATTCGTGTTGATGTGGGATACCAACAAGTGGAAGGCCGGTTTTTCTATGCCAAAGGACTTGATTGTGAGATAGATACTCACAAACAAGCAATTTGTTGGTCCAAAAGTGGCAACTGTGAAGTAATAAGTGATTCGGCAGATATCGTTGAGAATGAGCCGGGTGTTTTCTCGTTGCGGAACCAAGCTACAGTCCGAACGATTGGATTCCAGTTAAAAGCAAATAAAGATATTGCCATAATTGAAGCGCCGGCCCCTACTAATAACATTCGTGTTTTAGATGTGGATGGCAACTTATTGCATTCTGGGCAAAGAATCTGCATACAGAACTTACAGTACTACAACGTTTACTCTCCAGGGAAAGGAGAAACAAGGGTTTCTATTACATCATGCACGGGGGCACAATCCGGGACACCTACTGTGTTTACAAGGCGGTTGCCGTTCAAATCATCATTAAGCGACTTTAAGAGAGAAATCGAGTCTGTTTATTACGCAGAGACGATGAGCCCTCTCAATAACACCCACGAATATGTAGAGCTTTCTTTCCCGGATAGCGGCTTGTCTTTTAAGTGTGTATATTATAATCGTCTGGCTGAACCTGATGACGCTAACAAAAAAATCAATGTTATTGATACAGGCTACCGAAAAGACGAGAGTATTACCGGGTTGTACTATGTAACTCTGGATTGTGACCCGGACGATATAGCTATTGGAGAACTTAACCAGAGTGAAGATAAGGAATTCCATTATCCGGAGGTAAACTCCAGCATTATGGTACTGCCTCGCCTGGACGGCAATATCAATTTAGTGCGCCCCACACTATTGCCTTTTTCTTTAAAAGAAACTAATTGGCGAGAAGAGATGATGTCTTCATGTTCACCCCACGATGTGGTTTGGAAGAAGCTATATCGATACTATGACGTCTGCCGACAGTATGCAATCCCATTTGACGTATTCAACTGCTTCCAAGCTATTTGTGGGAAGTATGTTAAGAATTTTGATGGCAAAATAGCTGATATCTGTCCTCCAGAAGAGTATCAAACCTATGTGAGCCGATTCGCGTTGTCAATGCTTTGCGAGTATAATACTCCGGTTGATGATCTCTTATTGAAATTTGCTCGTTGTTTTAACTTTATGTGGCATTGGATCTCCATGGACAAATGGGGAGAAGCCTTGACATGGGGCGGATTTGATTACCTCGATGCTTTCAAAAAGCTCTCACAGTTAATATCTGAAGAACTTTGCCTGCCGAGCACAAATCAGCCCATTATATGCACTCACTACCTTGATTTCGGTTATGAAGAGTTCCCTATCGACCAGATGTCATTTGGGGAAATAGTCAACGGTTCTTACAAGCATATAACAACCTCATTTAACGATTTCATATCACGCATACGTCCTTTGGTAGAAAACACTATTGCCATACAAGGGCCCAGAATCGATTTGTATGGGGATACCGACATTATTAAATCAATCAATGGGATAAAGAACAAAGGGGAACGCCAATTGTTCAAGTCCGCATATGTGGCCGCAGCGTTATTCACTGGAAAGTATTCAGGGAGGTTTAGAAATCCCAAGGCGATCCTATATGCTCAAATGAACACATCTGTTTATTCATTAGTCTTCACGAACATTCTTAGATATATTTAACGGATTATGAACTATAAGGAGTTTTTTACAACGGCCTCGGAGGCAATCAAGGAAGCGACCATAGCAATATGGAGTTCTGGTGAGAAGTCCAAAGCACAAGATTACCGCACTCTCTTGGAGCGTGAGCCATTGATGCAAGACCCGCTATTCAATGTAGCGACACCATGGGAATCTGACACCCGAAAGTTCCGAGATTTTACAAATCTCTTTGATGCTCAATTCATTGATGCCGTCGCAGAAAAATGCCCGGACAAGTATCAGTTCCCCTACTATAAAAGGGGCGAGAAATCATATGACCATTCTCCCTATGTTCATCAAGCCAAGAGTTGGGATATTCTTCTGAATCAAAAAAAGAATCTGATCATCAAAAGTGGAACGGGTTCAGGTAAAACAGAATGCTTTATGCTCCCCGTCCTTCAAGATTTGATGCATGAGCGACAGAAAGGTGTAACTGAAGGTATTCAGGCGCTATTCCTTTATCCTCTCAATGCTTTAATCAAGAGTCAACAAGAAAGAATGGACGCTTGGTGTGAAGCCATTGCAAAATCTTATGGTGTGCGAGATAAAAGCCAGACAGTAAACTATGGCATGTATAATTCTTCTACACCTGAAAAGGGCGGGAATGCAAGAAAGATTCATGTCTGTGAATCCCGAGATAGTATGCGCAACAAAATGGCGCCTCAGATTCTCTTCAGCAATCCTACCATGCTTGAGTATATGTTGCTTAGAAGAAAGGATACGCCGGTTTTGAGAGCATCTCAAGGGAAATTGAGGTGGATTATTCTGGAC
>OMVB01000031.1 GCA_900314395.1 uncultured Prevotellaceae bacterium
GGATCACCTGCAGGACGCCGGGGTGAACCGCATCATGCTGCCGGACACGCTGGGGGTGCTGAATCCCACCCAGACCGCCCTCTTCTGTTCCCAGATGGTGGAACGCTACCCGCAGGTGCATTTCGATTTCCATGCCCACAACGACTATGACCTGGCCGCCGCCAACACTTTCGAGGCCGTCAAAGCCGGATTCCGGGGCATCCACACCACGGTGAACGGTTTGGGCGAACGGGCCGGCAACCTCCCGGTAGCCAGCGCCCTGGGCCTGTTGAACGACCACCTGAAGCAGGAGAATTCCCTGGAAGAAGGTTCGCTCATGCACGTGTGCCGTTACGTGGAGACCATTTCGGGGGTGCGCATCCCGTCCAACATGCCGCTGGTGGGAGAATATGTCTTTACCCAGACCAGCGGGGTGCACGCTGACGGCGACAAGAAGGGGGGCCTGTACCAGAATGCCCTGCATCCGGAGCGTTTCGGCCGCCACCGGCACTACGCCCTGGGCAAGACCAGCGGGAAGGCCAACATCGTCAAGAACCTGGAGACCCTGGGAATCGAGCTTACGCCCGAGCAGATGCAGCTGGTTACCCGGCGGGTGGTGGAACTGGGAGACAAGAAGGAATCCCTGACCCCGGAGGACCTCCCCTACATCATCGCCGATGTCCTGAAGGGCGGACACGCCCCCGGAGAGGGCCTGGTCCACGTGGTGAATTACAGCCTCCAGCTGGCCCACGGCATGCGCCCGGTGGCCAACCTCCGCATCCGCATCCAAGGGGAAACCTACGAAGAATCCTCGGCCGGAGACGGTCAGTACGACGCTTTTATGAAAGCCTTGTGGAAAATCTACGACCGGCTGGGCCGTCGGCATCCCCACCTGACGGACTATGTGGTCAAGATTCCCCCGGGAGGAAAGACCGACGCCTTGGTGGAAACCTCCATCTCCTGGGACCTGGACGGCTATTCGTTCAAAACCCGGGGCGTGGATTCCGACCAGACCGAAGCGGCCATCAAAGCGACCGTCAAGATGCTGAATATCATTGAAAGCAGAATTGTATAAAACAAGAACTTAATTACATCCTATCATGAATGGCATAGACTGGGATGCCCTGGGCTTCGACGCCTATCGCACCCGAACCGTCATCTTTTCCCACTTCAAAGACGGACAATGGTCGCCTTTCGAGGCCACGGAAACCTTTTCCTTTACCTTCGACCCCTTCGCCCAGGTCTTCCATTACGCGATTTCCTGCTTCGAAGGGCTGAAGGCCTTCCGCCAGCAAGACGGCCGCATCGCCCTGTTCCGGCCGGACCAGAACGCCGCCCGCATGAAACGGACCGCCGATTTCCTGGGCATGCCCTGCCCGCCGAAGGAACTCTTCCTCCAAATGTGCGCGGCCTGCGTAGAGAACAACCTGGAGTTCCTGCCGCCCTACGGCCACCGGGCGTCGCTGTACCTGCGGCCGCTCCTGGTCGGCATGCATCCGCAGATGCAACTGGTCCCGTATCCAGAAGCCGTCTTTGCCGTGATGTGCGCACCCGTGGGTTCCTACTACGGCGAGCACCTGCGCTCCTTCTCGGCCGTGATTCCCGGGAATTATGACCGCGCAGCACCCAAAGGATCTGGCAGTTACAAGATTGGCGCCAACTATGCCTCTACCTTCAAGCCCTACAAGATGGCACACGACCAGGGCTATACGGAACTGCTGTACCTGAATTCGGCCACCCGGCAGTTTGTGGACGAGTTCGGTTCCTCCAACTTCTTCGCCATCAAGGGGAACAAGTATGTCACCCCTTTGTCGGACAGCGTCCTGCCGTCCATCACCAACAAGACCCTGCAGGAGGTGGCGGCCGACTTGGGCATGCAAGTAGAAAAACGGCCCGTCCCGGTGGAGGAACTGGCCGAATTCGAAGAAGTGGGCGCCTGCGGAACCGCCGTGGTCATCACGCCCATCTCCCATATTGACATCAAACCGGTGCTGGAAGGACCGGAGGTGACCCGGGTGTTCCGGTTCCGGCCCGACGGCGAGGTGGGACCCGTCTGCACCCGCCTGTACCAGCACATTACCGGCGTCCAGTTCGGCGAACGGGAAGATACGCACGGCTGGTGTTATTACCTCTAGCCCCGGTGCTCCAGGGCGGCCTTTACCAGCCCCGTGAACAGCGGATGGGGACGTTCCGGCGTGCTCTTGTATTCCGGATGAAACTGGGAGCCGATGAAGAAGGGGTGGCCAGGCAGTTCCACCACCTCTACCAGGCCGGTTTCCGGATTCCGGCCGGAAGCCTTGAGGCCGTTCTTCTCAAATTCCTCCAGATAGTCGGAATTGAACTCGTAGCGGTGACGATGGCGTTCGGAGATCTCCGTGGTGCCGTATAACTGGGCCGCGAGGGAACCGGCTTCCAGCTGGCAGGAATAGGCCCCCAGCCGCATGGTTCCGCCCTTGATGGTGGTGGCTTTCTGGTCTTCCATCAGGCAGATGACCGGATGACCGGATTGGGGATTTACCTCCGTGGAGGCGGCGTCCGCCCATCCCAGTACGTTGCGCGCGAATTCCACCACGCACATTTGCATGCCCAGGCAGATGCCTAGGAAGGGGATGCCTTTTTCGCGGGCATACCGGACGGCGCATACCTTCCCTTCCAGGCCGCGCTCGCCGAAACCGGGCGCCACCAGGATGCCATCGGCCCCCTTGAGCAGTTCGGCCACGTTGTCCGCATACACGTTCTCGCTCTGCAGCGTGTGCACATGGACCCGGCAGTCATTCGCCGCGCCGGCGTGCACGAAGGCCTCCAGGATGGATTTGTACGCGTCCTGCAGTTCCACATATTTGCCCACCAGGACGATGTCCACTTCGTGGGTCGGGTTTTTGATCCGTTTCAGGAATTCTTTCCAGCGGGAGAGGTCGGGCGTTGCAAAATTATCGATCTGCAACTTGCGGACAGCCAACTCGTCCAGATGCTCCTCGTGCATGTTGAGGGGAACCTGGTAGATGCTCCAGGCATCGATGCTCTGGATGACGTGGCCGGGACGGACATTGCAGAAAAGGGCAATCTTGCGGCGCAGTTCTGCCGACAACGGGTGTTCCGTGCGGCACACGATGACATCCGGCCACACACCGCCCTGCTGGAGGGCTTGCACCGAGTGCTGGGTGGGCTTGGTCTTGAGTTCCTTGGCGGCGCTCAGATACGGGATCAGCGTCAGGTGGATGGACATGGTGTCCTCTTCCGGCAGTTCCCACTGTAGCTGGCGAACCGCTTCCACGAAGGGTTGGGATTCCATATCGCCGATGGTTCCGCCGATTTCCGTCAGGATGACATCGTACTCTCCGGTGCGGCCCAGCAGGAGCATCCGGCGCTTGATTTCGTCCGTAATATGCGGGACGATCTGCACGGTTTTCCCCAGGTAGGCGCCCTCGCGCTCCTTGGTAATGACCGTGTGATAAATCTTGCCGGTGGTTACGTTGTTGGCCTTGGAAGTATAGACGCCCAGGAAGCGTTCATAGTGTCCGAGGTCCAGGTCGGTCTCGGCGCCATCCTCGGTCACATAGCATTCGCCATGCTCGTAGGGATTCAAGGTCCCGGGGTCGATGTTGATGTAGGGGTCAAATTTTTGGATGGTCACCCGCAAGCCTCTGGCCTGCAAGAGTTTGGCTAACGACGAAGCGATGATTCCTTTTCCCAGCGAGGATGCCACGCCGCCCGTAATAAAGATATACTTCGTATTCATAACGGGATACAAAGTTACGATTTCCCTTTCAAATCTCAAGCAATTTTTGAAGGAATTATCGAATGGCCGCCTGAAGCGGAACAAATTCATAACCACGACGTTGCAGGCTGCGGATGAGGCGGGGCAGACGGTTGTAAAATTTGTCGGTCCGCTCGGGTACGGTGCCCAGGTGGATGAGCAGGATGTGACCGTTCAGCCCCTCTTTTTCCTCAAGGGAGAAAACCTTGTCCAGGATGAATTTGCTGCTATAGTAGTGCGCCATGTCGGGCGTGGTGTAGTCTCCGTTGGTATAGGTCCCACCGGTGTAATTGACCACCTGCAGGCCCATGGAACGCGCCCAGGAGGCGATGGTGGCGTTGTAATGCTCGTACGGGGGCATGAAGAGCGGCGCCGTTTCCGGGGTGATGCCGAACGGTGCCATGACCGCGTAACTCCGCACCAGGTCGGCCTCGAATTCCTCCCGCGTGACCAGCAGCGAATCCCGTCCCTTCCCCCAGGGGCAATAGAGCAGATGACCGTAACTGTGGCTCCCGACGTAGTGGCCTCCGGCCTGGATGTCGCGCACCACGGAGGGGAATTTCTCAAAAAACTCGCCCGTGAAGAAAAAGGCTCCTTTCACGCCGGCCTGGCGGAGCGCGGACAGGATGGCGGGGGCGCCATCGGCCTTATCGGCCGCGGTGAAAACCAGCGAGATGCGTTTTTGCGACGGATCGGTCCGGACAATGCCGCCCTGGTTGAAGACGTTCTTCGGAGAGACCCCGGACGGTGCCGGCAGGGAGCTGTTCCGCCCCTCCATCTGGTAGGCCGACAGGGGGAAGGTGAGGCTGGCGGTGCCGTCCATCGTAGGTTCGTTGGTGGAATAATCGTGCGTGGAATCGTGATAGACCATGCGCCCGGGCTGAAAGGCCTCGTAGTTGTTCCCGCCGTCGGTATGGATGCCCAGCAGCGACCCGAAAATGGTGTCATAGACCGGACCGTCCACCAGTCCGCCGGTGGTGTTTCCCAGTTTTTCGTTGATGATAAACGAGTGAGGCTGAAGCGGATACACGCCTCCGCGTGGCAGTTCCACCACCATGCTCACGCCCCACGGATTGCAGCCCAGCAGCCAGTCGCGCAGCGCCCCTTCCATCACCTCGTACCGACGGTCGCCGGTGAGCTGGCGATACAGGATGCATTGCGACAGCATGGCCGCCGTGAGGTTGTTGGAGCACCAGATAGACGGGATGCCATACAGGAAGGGCGAGCCCTGGGCGCGGTCCCACACCCGGTCGATGCCGCTGCGCAGGTTCCGGATGAATTCTTCCCGCCCTTCGCCCGCCAGCCGGACGTGGCCCATGTTCATAAAGGGGTACCATTGGTAGTGCCGGGCGCTGTCGGCCCCCATCCAGGGCGTAACCGGTTCGGCCCGCCCGTATTCGATGGCTTTTTTCAGGTAGGTCCGCTCGCCGGTCAGGCGGTACATCTCCACGCCCGCCAATTCCATGTCGTCCGTCCAGTTGTCTTCCTCGTAGATGTACGGGCTTACGATCGATACCGTCTGGCATACGCCCGGATGCTTTTCTCCCGTCTCCCAGGCATCGGCCGCCTTCGCCCGGATGCGGGCCGCCAGTTCCGGGTAGAACGGTTCCAGTACGCGGCTTCCGATCCCAAAGGCCGAGGCGAATTTTCCGGCGGTACTGGCGATGCCGGTGGTGGCGTTCACACCCCCGTGCCGCCCCCGCTGCTGCGGTTTCCCGGTGCAGAAATACACCGGCCGCGCCCCGCCGCGACCCCAGCCGTAATCGGCCTGGTCTTCCGGCGGACGCCGCATGCCCACGTGGTCGCGGTCATCGGCCAGCTGGTTGTAAAACTCGCCCGGAGCCGGGGTCATCCGGTCCAGCCAGTCCAAACCCCAGCGGATTTCGTCCACGATGTCCGGGATGCCGTTGCCGCCCGGGGTTCCGTCGGTCCCGTATGCATCGGCAAAAGCCTCCGGGTTGCGCTCGTAGGCATAGGCCATCTGGTAGATGGCATTGGCGGTGGTGGCGGTGTATTGCAGGCAGTCCGAGGCATCGTGCCACCCGCCGCGCACGTCCAGGTGCTGGCCGCTTTTGGTGGGATGATAGACAATGATGGCGTCCTTCGTGTGGCAGCTGTCGCGCAGGAAGGGATTCCAGCCGCAGCGCTGCTGCCGCATGTAATGCAGCACGAAATCGGCCGCTCCGTCATAGACCTGCGGACCGATGGGGAAGCTTTCCGAACACGCATCGCCCGCGACGATCCGGTACGATCCGGGGGTCACGAGCGAGGAGAAATCGAGCCGGGCGGTGGCCGCCATCTTCCCCAGGGGCCCCGTGGGGACGGTTTTCGCCCGAAGCACCGGCTCGCCGCTGAATACGTTCACCACCCGGAATTCCTCCGGTGCCGGCGCCGGGCCCAGATAGACGGCCACTTTCGTGGCCCCCGGCAGGTAGCCCAGCTGGTTGGTCCGAATGACGGCCCTTCTTTCCTGGCCGAAAGCCGACAAGGCAAGAAAGACCGTCAGGAGAAGGATGGCGGGGGCCTGAGGTTTCATTACTTCTATTAGAAGCTGTTTAAATTTGAGTGAAATATGTAAAAAATGCACCAGATTTTAGTGGGTCTGGTTCCCTTGAACTATCAAAACAAATTCAGCAAATGTTATAATCTTTGTCCCTAGGTGATTTTTGAGAACAAGTAAGTCCTGGTCACCTGTCACAAGATAATCTGCCGGGATGTTTTCAGCCATTGACAGAAGATATAAGTCCTTTATATCACGGATTGCAGACTCTGCATCTGCATATCCATTGATGATTCTGCATTTGGCATTTATGAGTTCAAACAGATTGACAATTGCCTGTAACCCTATTTTACCAAGGAATTTTGGACGGAAGGCAACATCCCTGAGTTCAGAGAGCAAGGCATCAGACACATAAATCTCCACATCCTCCATTTCAATGATTTCCCTGAGGATGGTCAATCTTTTACCAAGGAGGAAGGATATCCAAATATTTGTGTCGAGTATTACTTTCATCTTCCGTATCTGACAGCATTCACTTCTGCCTGAATCTCTTCATCTGAAATACTGACATCTGTCGGACAGGAAGCGATGAACTTCTCGACAAGGTTCTCACTGGTCTGGAAACTCCACCCCATCTTCTCTGCAAGAGTAGAAAGGAAGGAAACCTCTCCATTGGGAACTGTAAGTACAATCTGTGTCATACACTTAACTCTTTTTTTCTAGTCTATTGCAAAGGTATGCAATTTCAAAGAGAAAAAAAAGGGGAACCTGTTTGGCCCCCCTCAAAAGTGTGTTTATCAATGTTATTCCGTAATGATTGTCCAACCATCAGGAACCCCACTTAAACAGTGGCAAGTTACGGGTCACACGCAAAATTCCGTGGACATGCAATCAATTAACTTGTGCGGTAACTCTATTTTCGCTATCTTTGTAGTCTGACTAAAAAAAGACCTATCAGGTATAGAAGACATCACGTTTGCAATGAGAAACAGGCAGGAAAGGTTCAATGAGAAGATGGCGGCGGTATCTCCGGAAATCGTGTCATATTTCTTCGCTTCTAATGCTCTCCTCACAATCGGGGGGGGGTATAACCATCTTGTAATCAATAACATATCAGTATTTTATCGCGGACTCCGCAAGGAGTGCCGCGGCTTTTTGCATGCCTGCATGAACAATAATTCAAACAACTCATAAAACAATGGAACTCAACAAAAAAGAAATGTACATTTCACCCGAGGCTAAGACCTTCGAGGTGAAGCTTGAGGGCGTGATTGCCGCCAGCGGAGACCCGCAGCCTTATAACAACCCCTTCGGCGAAGAATTGTAATGGAGGAAAAAGCGATGAAAAAGAATTTACTGTTTGCCGCGGCCGCTCTTGTAGCCCTTGCCGCCTGCACCAAAGAAAGCCCCGTAAAAGAAGAGGGCGCCATTGACGCCTCCAAGCTTGTATTCAACATTGACGTTCGGAGTGGCAGTGACACCAAGGGCGTGAAGACCGCCTGGGAGAACGGTGATGACGTGTACGTGTTCTTCGAGGACAACACCAGCCAGTACGTGAAGATGACCTTTGACGGAACTTCCTGGAGCTATAAGGACAAAGTCGGCGGAACCACCTTCAGCGGCCTTACTCTCACCGCTACGGGCAAGAAGCTCACCGCCGTGTATATGCCGGACTTTGTCGTGGGCGATGCCACTCCCACACGGGAGTACGATGACTATAATGGCTGGGATTTTTGGTCCTTCGGCAACGTTGGAGGCTACTTCCAGAAAGCCGAAAACGTAGAATATACGGTCACTTCCACGGACGATGTGTTTACCCTCAGTGCAGTCATCAATCTCACCGCTCCCGATCGCATTATGCAGTTCTTCGTTCCCGCCGGTGAATGTGCCGCACCCGGATCCGGCAATGAATACGCCCTCACGGCTACGCACGTGATCAGCTACAACTTCAAAGGCGTTAATCCCGACGGGACGATTTCCTGGGAACACAAGTACAACGGCGGTGCCATGCAGGGTTACAACGGCTCTCTCGGCGAAGCCCCCGGCTATTACTTCTGGGGTATCCTGGAAAGTACAGGCAATTACGCGTTCGACTGCCAGCTGGTCAAGCGGAATGCCGAGAGGAAATATGCGATTTCTTCCTCTGTCGTTACCAAGGATGTCAGGCACGTCACCATCTCCAGCGCTGCCGTCAAGCTCATGAACTTCACGGACAGGGGGCCTTTCGTCGATATGGGAATCGGCAACTACCTCTGGTCCACGGGCAACCTCACCGAGACCAGCCCTTTCATTGCCGACCCGCTTGCCTCCGGAGATTATTACAAGTGGGGCTACACCACCCCCTACGACAAGACCGGAACTACGGATGCTCATCGCAATTACATCAGCGACGAGGCAAACTTTGCGGACGCGGCGACTGCCAAGAACCCCGCGTGGCACATGCTCACCTATGACCAGTTTATGGAGTTCTACCGCGGCGACTACGAAAATACAAGATGGAGTTGGGTGGGTAATGGTACGATCTTCACCAGTAGGAGGAACGGCCTTTCGTTGTTCTTTGCAGCAGCAGGCTACTACGGCGATGGCACCGCGATTAGTGTGGGTAATCAAGGTGCCTACTGGACATCCACTCCTAGTACCCCCGACTTGAACGCCTACAGCTTCGTATGCAATAGATCTATTGTCCAGCTGAACCAAATTGAATCCCGTTACACTGGCTGCACGATCCGTCCTGTTAGGGATAAGTAGCAGTAAAACAGGATTGTCCACAATTTTCCGGTCCGGAAGCCTCTGTTTCGAGGCCTTCGGGCCGGAATCTTTTATACCTCGCGCTCCCGTACCGAAACAGGGACGGGGCCGGGACCCGTGCCACCCTCGGCAACGTAAGAGGGGGACCGTGAGAGCGGCTATTGCCTCGCTAGATACTACTTCATCGCTCGCTCAACGAATGCTTCAGCAGAGTCACTCAACTCCAAGATGAAAGCCTTCCGTGCTCAACTCAGAGGAGTGTCAGATCTGCCATTCTTCATGTATCGGCAGAGTACTATCTTCGGATAGCTTCCCACGGAACTTTGCAGGTGAGCCATTATTTCAGAGCCCTCTCTTGTGTGGCCAATATGGTACTTTCCACAATGCTCACAAAGATAAGCTTGCATTTTCCCTTCTTTAGGATGTCGTATCCCGGACGCTATAGCAGCCAACTGCGCTTCTTCGAAAGTATCATAGCCCTGTTTGGGCCGATACACAACTTTACGGAGCTTAGAGTCATAACCTCTTCTCCAATGAGAGCTTTTGTCACGTCTAAAACCAGGCACATTTTCAATGAACCCCAGCGCCGAGATTTGGAAAGACACAGCTCTCCTCATGCGGCTTCTGTGGCTATTATCATTTGACTCTTGGGCCGCCTTATGCAGCTTATAATAGGTTTGACATACTCTTTTTTCAACTATCCTACGCACCTGACGGGCCGTGCTTTGAGACTCTAGCGCAATATCAACATTCCTGAGATATGCATTATCCAGGAACCCCAGTTTTTCTTTGTTCAGGTTGGTCGATGCCATATAATACCATTTCGGTGTTTTCTGGCATCCGGATACCTTAATGTACTTGCGTATTGCTTTTGCAAACCCCGTCATATCAACAGGAATCTTCGTGGCGCAGTATAAACACTCGCGGATAGCATCTGCCACCTCCGAGTCCTCACACTCGCTGACAAACATATCCATCCTTTCGATTACCCCCTTTGTAAGAACAGATTCTGCAGACCCTGTTTTTTTCAGTGCATTCTTGCATCGCCTTAGCGTTTTATTGATGTCTATTGTACACATGGCAAACTGGTTTTTCCTATGATTAACCCATGAACGGATTTTGCCCCCGTTTTTTTGAGCATAGAACTGAATTGGCGATACCTGTTACCGGTAGTATAGATGGCATCAATAAGAATAACACCTTTTCCCTCAACTCTTTTCTTCTCTACATAGTACTTGTCGCTGTTCTTGTCTGTATCTAGCTTGGAAAAGAGATCCAGGAATACTTCACAATCAGTTCGATTGCCTAAATCCAAAGCCAAATCACCATAACGGATGATGGTAGAAGTCTCATCTGGTGCAGGGATAAAGCCAATAACCCAGGGAAAGGCACTATTGCCTTCAACTACATGATGAGCCTTTTCTACTATGAAGTCCTTTATTTCCTGAGGGCAATCACCATCGAGGAAAAGAAGCATCTTCTGCCTTGCTTCTTGCTGTTCTTTAGTTATTCCCTCTATTTTCTGGGGAATATAATTCAAATAATAATCCATATACTTCGCCGACATACTTCTAATAGATTAAAGCTTCTCGATGTTTCGATTTTCGCCACCAGTCCAATCAGGATTAGTAGTCTTTCCGACGACCATGCCGATGACTCCCGTCGCTCCTAATTCTTTAAGACGCCTGGCTGTACTTTCAAGTGTTGTACCACGTGTGATGACATCATCGATAAGAATGACCTTCTTTCCAGAGAAAAAGGAAGAATCAAAGATGAAATCAGCAGCGGGGTCAGCGCTCTTACCACTGATATGTCCAGCTTCTCCGTCTTCTTTTTTCTGAATGGCAAAGAACGAACATTTAACCCTCGTCATCTTCTGGAGACCTTCCGCAACTGAGTTGTATCTAATGATAGTTTTGATGGCTGTTGATGCCGGGACAAAACAAACCACAGTGTTAGAATCAGCAAGACGACGAATGCCTCTTGCCAGTCCGTCAAGAATACGTTGTTCACAGCGACCATCTTTGAAGTCGTAGATGGATTGACGATCTTGAATCTG
>OMVB01000043.1 GCA_900314395.1 uncultured Prevotellaceae bacterium
TCTTATAAATGGTCTTGTGCTTTGCTGACTCAAGATAATAGCGTGAAGTAAGCCTGCTTCTGGTGTTTACAATAAGTTCCGGACCAAAGTCAAAGCCAAAGTTCTTAGTAACCTTAACATAAACTGTCAAAGGAACAAGCATGGAGTTTACGCGAAGCTTGGAAGAACGCTCCGTAGAACCGGCAGGATATTCTGTATAAATAACGTTACCGTCCTGCTTTGCGAGCATAGTGCCTGCTGCAGAATAGTAGTACTGCCTTGCATAACCAATACCCAGAGCGAATGAAAGGGGAGAATTCTTGGGCTCGTAACGAAGTGCAAGAGCATTTCTCCAGGTAAACTCTGAAATCCACCTTGAAGACTTCTGAATTTCTGCGGGACCGTTAATTGCAGCATGCCAACCCAGACCAAGCTCAGAGAAGCCCATAAGGAACCATTCTGTCTCTCTGGTCTTTTCTGTAAGAGCATGGTTGAATATAGAGAAATCCAAACCTCTGTGCTCTGTCACTACCCTATTGGAAACGCCGTCAGCAACATTCAACTTGCTTGTAAACCTATATGAAGGGTTACCCTCTTTTCCTACTACTGTAACAACCTGTGATGAATCAGAAGACTGGATAATAACCTTTTCCGGCTTAATCACGGTAAGGGAATCTGTCTTCTGGGCATATGCCGCAACAGCGGCACAAACAAACGCAATTACTGTAACAATCTTTTTCATATCTATAATCTATTCTATTTTCCAAACAATGATTTCAGTTCCTGTATTGAGTCCGGTCCGATCAGCAGCAGGATGGTAACCTTATAATGGCCTTCCTCCTCGGCATCCTTAACGGAGTAACAAATATACGTACAGTCCTTCTCTTTTCCAACCCTCAGGAGCGCATAATCCAATACTCCGGCAGTTGTGGACATCTCTGAATCGAGGGCATACTTTGCATCCTCTTCAATAAGAGAGGCAATTTTCTCCAATGTAGCGGCATCGGCATTGAATTCCAAACTGCGGAAGAAGTCAATCTCGTCCGGCAGTTTCGAACTATGGCTGATTTTGATCTCCTTTATCTGTTCCTTCGGTACGATGTTTCCCTTAAAAACCTCGTTTATACTGTATCTTTCCTGGGCGAAAAGCGACCAGCCCAGGCAACCTAAAAGCAGCAACAGGAGCGATAGAAATACCTTTTTCATATAGCTATTCTATTTATTATTCATCGATTGCAACACATCGTCAAGGCCGTTGTCGAAGGATTCCGACCTGCCGAAAAACGCATCTAACTGATCCTGGGCGCCCTTTACCAGCTGCTCACTGTCCGTCACTCTTTGGCCGTTCACCCAGCCTTCGCATACGCTGCCATTGCTATTCAGTATGAAGCCGGCAGTAACCAGCAGGACCACGACGGCTGCAGCAGCAAAGCCTAACGCTAATTTTCTCTTTTTTGCCGCAGCCGCTCTGCCCCTTTCCATTCCAGCAGAGAAGAGGCCAAGCACGGCCTTAAGGTCTTCGTTCTGCCCCTGAGGACTGCGAGCCACAATGCTTCGCAGCAAAGCTTCCTCTTCCGGAGTGGTTTCCCCGGCGAAGTAACGCTCAGTCAGTATGTCAAGCATTTGGTTTACCATTTTTCTTCTCTGTTATAGATTTCACGTATCTTTTTTCTTGCCCGGGACAGTTGCACGCGAACCGCCGCTTCTTCCATTCCCAACTCTGCCGCAACCGTCTGGATATCCATCCCCTCGTACTCCTTTCTTCTTATTATATACCTTTGTGTATCAGTTAGTTCCCTATCTATAATCGCTTCCACTATCCTTAGCTGCTCTTTCTTTTCAAATTGCGGGAACGTCTGCAATTCATTTCCCTGAATCGGAACCTTTTGCCGCGTTACGCGGATGGTATCAATGCTTTGGTTCCGCACACTTCGGGCGAGCAGCGCCTCTGCTTCCTTCAGGCTCATGGGCTAATATTTCTTTGCCCAAAGCTTGTAGAAGGCCTCTTGCAGAACATCGTCGGCAGCAGTAGCATCGGGTATCATAGACCTTACCCTGTTACGCAGTTTGTCCCGTAACGATGTATATGCAGTTGTCAGGAAATCCATCTTTTAAGCGCTCTCTTTTCCGTTTTCTGTATTAGTAACGATGCCGGCCGGCTTTTGTAACAAAAAAATTTAAATTTCTTCGTATTTGGGGAAATCGGCCGTCGGAACAAAGGTATTTCCTTCTCTGTGGAAAAGTATGGTATTGGTGCCGTTGGTCAGAACTATCCAACGGGTGTCAAGAACGGAATTGTATCTTAAGGCCTGCTGCGCCACGGCCTCTGTAAGCGGGACCTCAGGCCTCTTGCACTCTACGGTAACAAGAGGCTTGGCGGCCCTGTCATATATTACGATATCTGCACGATACACCTTTCTGGAGGAGCCTGCAGCCATGGAAAACAGTTCCTGGCCGAAGTTGAAGGCAACCTCGCTTCGCATTATGTGGTACGGGTACCCGAATTGGTCGTGCAGTACCTTGATAAACCATTGCCGCACCCCCTCCTCCGGAGTGAGTGCGACAAGTTTCTTACGTAACGGGTCCCAAATATCCATAGATTCTTCGCTACGCTCAGAATGACAGGTTATTTGATGTATTCGTGGGATTCGGTCATGGCAGCAGGGTCAAGGGCGGCGTCAAGCTTCTCCTTTGACATGTAACCATGCTCAAGAACAAGGTCATAAACGCTGCGACCGGTCTCAAGAGCCTCTTTTGCAACCTTGGTGCTGGTCTTGTAACCGATGTAAGGATTGAGGGCTGTTACAATGCCTATGCTATTCTTTACCATCTCTGTGCAGTGCTCTGCGTTGATGGTGATGCCCTCTACACACTTAACGCGAAGGGTGTCCATTGCGTTAGCGAGCCAGGTGATAGACTCTACCATGCACTCCATGATAACAGGCTCCATAACGTTAAGCTGGAGCTGTCCGGCCTCAGCTGCGAATGCAACTGCGGTGTCATTGCCGATAACCTTGAAGCAAACCTGGTTTGTTACCTCAGGAATAACAGGGTTAACCTTTCCGGGCATGATGGATGAACCGGGAGCCATAGGAGGGAGGTTAATCTCATGAAGGCCGCAACGGGGACCGGAAGCCATGAGCCTGAGGTCATTGCAAACCTTTGAAAGCTTAATTGCAAGATGCTTGAGGGCGCCGTGATATGCCACGTAGTCACCGGTGTCAGGTGTAGCGGCAACAAGGTCGCGTGCAGGACGGAAAGGCTCTCCGGTGAGCTCTGCAAGGCGTTTTACGCAAAGCTCTACAAAGCCGGGAACTGCGTTAAGACCGGTTCCGATAGCGGTGCCGCCCATGTTGATTTCGTGCATGAACTTGAGGTTGTGCTCTATATTGGCAATCTCATCCTCAAGGGTGTTGGCAAATGCGTAGAACTCCTGTCCGGCAGTCATCGGAACCGCATCCTGAAGCTGGGTACGGCCCATCTTGATAACGTCCTTAAACTCGTCTCCCTTGGCACGGAAAGCCTTTACAAGGTCTTTCAGGCTGGCAATCAGGCGTTTGTTCATTCTGATGACGCCAAGCTTTATTGCCGTAGGATAAGCGTCGTTGGTTGACTGGCCGCAGTTTACGTGGTCGTTTGGCCAGCAGAACTGGTATTCGCCTTTCTCATGGCCCAGTTTTTCAAGGGCGATGTTGGCGATAACCTCATTGGCGTTCATGTTTACTGAAGTACCGGCGCCGCCCTGCATCATGTCTACAGGGAACTGGTCCTGGAATTTACCGTCTACAATCTCCTTGGAAGCTGCGCAGATGGCATCGGCAATCTTCTTGTCGTAAACGCCAAGTTCTCCGTTGGCAGCGGCAGCAGCCCACTTTACGTAAGCGATGGCGATTACATAATCAGGATAATCGCTCATCTTGCTGTTGGAAATCTTGTAATTGTTGATGGCTCTCTGGGTCTGAACACCATAGTAAGCCTCTGCGGGCACCTGAAGCTCGCCCAAGAGATCTGACTCTACTCTGAATTTTTTGTCTGACATAGTGTTATAATTATAAATTTTAGTATTTGTCATTCAATCCATGCAAATATAGGCAAAACAATAGCAATTTCCCACTCTTTTGAAAAAATTATCGGCTTTTTTATTAAATTTGCAAATCTTAGAAAATCATCGCCAATGCTTCAAGTATTCTGCAAAAACACAGGTACCTCCAGGAAATACCCTGAGGGCACCTCTCTTCTCCAAATGTTGGGAGACTTCGAATTTGACCAATCATACCCTATCGTATCGGCAAAAGTGAACAATGTGTCACAGGGACTCAAATTCAAAGTTTACAAAAGCAAGGACATAGAATTCGTCAGCATCAAGGAATACAGCGGCCGCCGCGTATATTGCCGCTCCCTCTGCTTCCTGCTGTACAAAGCTGCCGTAGATGTATTCCCGGGCTGCCAGCTCTATATGGAATACCCCATCTCCGGCGGTTATTTTTTCCATCTTTATAAAGCCGATGGTGTCCTGCTTGATGCAGACGATCTTGCCAGGCTGGAGGCCCGGATGAGGGAGATTGTCTCAGAAGACATGCCCTTCCACAGGTATGACGTGCAGACAGACAAGGTCCTGAAGATTTTCCGCGACAGCGGTTACGAGGACAAAGTAAAACTCCTGGAGACCAACGAAGAGGTTTACATGGACTACTATAAGCTTGGAGATACCCCGGACTATTATTACGGCCGCCTGGTTCCGTCTACCGGATACCTTAAGGTTTGGGGCTTACAGCAGTACAAGACCGGTTTCCTGCTGCTGCTCCCGGACAGGGAGGATCCCAATAAACTTGGTCCGGCAGTGGACCAGCCAAAGACTTTTGAGATGTTCAACGAGAACCTTCGCTGGAACATCATCATGCGCCTCAACACCGTAGGAGACGTTAATTTAGCCCTGCGCGACGGCCAGGCCAGCGAACTTATCCAGGTGGCAGAGGCCCTTCAGGAGAAAAAGATTATCCAGATCGCAGAAGAAATAGACCGACGCTACCGCAGCGAAAACAAGGTTCGCATGGTGCTTATCACAGGCCCTTCCAGCAGCGGAAAGACTACATTCTGCAAGAAGCTCAGCGTGCAGCTGAAGGCCTGCGGCCTGCGCCCGATTTCTGTTTCTACGGACGATTATTTTGTTAACCGCGAGGACACTCCAAGGCTCCCGGACGGCAGTTTTGACTTTGACAATTTTGACACCGTAGACCACCGGATGATGCAGGAAGACCTCAAGAAAGTACTTGCAGGTCAGGAAGTTGCAGTTCCGGAATACAACTTTGTAACCGGCAAGAGGGAATACAACGGCAAGAAGCTTAAACTTGACGAGGGCAGCATCCTTCTGGTAGAAGGTATCCACGCCCTTAACCCGGCACTCACCTCCGGAATAGAGGATTCTTCCAAATTCAAAATCTTCATCAATACGCTTACAAGCACCTCCCTGGATTACCACAACTGGATTCCGACCAGCGACAACCGTCTTCTGCGCCGCATAGTACGTGACTACAACAAGGGAGCATTCACGGCCCGTGAATCAATAAGCCAGTGGCCCATGGTACGTGCAGCGGAAGAAAAATGGATATATCCGTTCCAGGAAAACGCAGACGCCATGTTCAATTCTGCCTACCTGCTGGAGTTCGCAGTGCTCCGCAACCACGCAGAGCCCATCCTGGCCAGTGTCCCGAAGAACTGTCCGGAATACAGCGAAGCCCACCGCCTGCTTAAGTTCATCCATTATTTCACTCCTGTGTCCGACCGCGAGATTCCTCCCACATCGATGCTGCGCGAATTCCTTGGCGGCTCCAGCTTTAAGTATTAGGCCATGGACGAAAAAATCATATTCTCTATGAACGGTGTGGGAAAAGTACTCCCGCACAACAATAAGGTCATCCTGAAGGACATCTACCTGTCCTTCTTCTACGGCGCCAAAATAGGCATCATAGGCCTTAACGGAAGTGGAAAATCCACCCTCCTTAAGATAATCGCCGGCGTAGAAAAATCCTATAAAGGAGAGGTTGTCTGGGCACCCGGCTACAGCGTAGGTTACCTGGAGCAGGAGCCACAGATGGATAACAGCAAAACCGTCCTGGAAGTGATTCAGGAAGGCGTCCAGGAGGTTATGGACCTGCTGGCGGAATACAATTCCATAAACGACGCCTTCATGGATCCGGAGCTGGACCCTGACAAGATGAACAAGCTCATAGAGCGCCAGGGAGAGCTTACAGAGCTGATTGAGCATCACGGCGGATGGGAGATTGACTCCAAGCTGGAAAGGGCCATGGACGCCCTCCAGTGCCCCCCGCCCGATGCGTCTGTCGCCACCCTTTCGGGTGGAGAGCGACGCCGCGTGGCCCTCTGCCGCCTGCTGCTCCGCCAGCCGGACGTCCTGCTTCTTGACGAGCCCACCAACCACCTTGACACAGAGAGTATCCAGTGGCTGGAAGCCCACTTGCAGCAGTACAAGGGCACTGTTATCGCCGTCACCCACGACCGCTACTTCCTTGACAACGTAGCCGGGTGGATTCTTGAACTGGACCGCGGTGAGGGCATTCCATGGAAGGGCAACTATTCCTCATGGCTGGACCAGAAGACAAAGCGCCTGGCCCAGGAAGAGAAGGCCGAGAGCAAGCGCCGCAAGACGCTGGAGCGCGAGTTGGAGTGGGTCCGCATGGCCCCGAAGGCCCGCCAGGCCAAACAGAAGGCACGTCTGGGAGCTTATGAAAAATTGGCATCGGCAGATGTTAAAGAGAAAGAAGCGAATCTGGAAATTTATATCCCCAACGGCCCGCATCTTGGCAACAAGGTCATCAAGTTCAGCGATGTTTCCAAGGCTTACGGGGACAAACTGCTCTTCGAGCATCTGAGCTTTGAACTGCCGCCCGCAGGAATCGTGGGCGTCATCGGCCCTAACGGAGCAGGCAAAACCACCCTCTTCCGCCTTATCATGGGCATCGAGCAGCCGGACAGCGGAACGATAGAAATCGGAGATACCGTAAAACTGGCTTACGTAGACCAGCAGCATAAGAAGATTGACCCGGATCTAACTGTGTATGAGACGATTGCGGGGAATTCTGAATGGGTGCGCCTGGGCAACCGCGACATCAACGCCCGTGCCTGGGTGAGCCGCTTCAACTTCTCCGGTGCAGACCAGGAGAAGCTTTGCGGCGTGCTCTCCGGCGGCGAGCGTAACCGCCTGCACCTGGCCCTGACGCTTAAGGACGAGGGCAACGTCCTCCTTCTGGACGAGCCCACAAACGACGTGGATGTCAACACTATCCGCGCCCTGGAGGAAGGCCTTGACGGCTTTGCAGGCTGCGCTGTAGTTGTAAGCCACGACCGCTGGTTCCTGGACCGCATCGCTACACATATCCTTGCCTTTGAAGGTGATTCACAGGTTGTTTTCTTTGACGGAAACTACTCTGAATACGAAGAAAATCGTAAGATGCGCCTTGGAGTAGATGCAGAACCTAAACGCTTCAAATATAAGAAGCTCATGGAATAACAGGCTATTGGTATAGTGCCAAAAACACACTATATTTGCAGGCTGAAGTTTTAGTTTATGGTTCTATTATTTGTATTCCTTCTTGGGGCAATGCTCATTTCGTTCCTCTGCTCGGTGCTGGAGGCAACTCTCATGAGTACGCCAATCTCGTATATCACCATGAAGGAAGAAGAGGGTTACAAGCCGGCGGTAAGGATGAAGCAGTACAAAACAGAACCATCCCGCCCGCTTGCAGCTATACTTTCGCTCAATACAATCGCAAACACTATAGGAGCAGCAGGTGTTGGCCGCCAGGCTACGCTTATCTTCGGCTCCGAATGGTTCGGTCTGGTGAGTGTTGTAACCACCGTTCTTATCCTCATATTCTCAGAGATTATTCCCAAGACCATCGGCACGGCCCATTGGAAGTCGCTCATGGGCTTTGCCACCGGCGCAATCCACACGCTCATTATCTGCCTCTACCCTATCGTTGTGGCCGTAGAGTGGCTTCAGAAGCATATTTCACCGGAGGAATCAGATTCCACCATCTCCCGTGAGGAGGTGAGCGCCATGGCCGATGTTGCCGAGGAATCGGGAGAACTGGACGAGGACGAGAACGAGGTCATCCAGAACATCATCGCCCTTGATGAAACCACCGCCAGCGATGTTATGACCCCGCGCGTTGTGGCCGCCATCGCCCCGGAATCCATGAAGCTGAAGGCTTTTTACAAAGACAAACGCTTCATGCACCACAGCCGCATCCCGGTGTATTCAGACAACGACGAATATATTACCGGCTACATCCTAAGGATGGAGGCGCTTCAGCTTATTGCCGATGACAAATTTGACGTTACCCTGGGAGAGATACGGCGCAACATCGCCACTTTCTCAGAGGACGCGACCCTGGATGTTGTCTGGGACGAGATGATTTCCAAGGACGAGCCCATAAGCGTAGTTATCGACGAATACGGCTGCTTCCAGGGAATCCTTACACTGGAAGACGTGATTGAGACCATCATGGGCAACGAGATTGTGGATGAGAGGGATGAGGTCCGCGACATGCAGCAGCTGGCGCTGGACCGCTGGAAAAAGCGTTCTGCTCCTGTAAAAAAGATTAAGAAGTAATTCCGATGATTAAGAATATCATTTTCGATATGGGCGGGGTGGTCTTCGACCTCAGTACAGAAGAGCCAATCCGTCGTTTTGAGGCTTTGGGTGTTGACGATGCCCGCACGTGGCTGGATCCGTTCCACCAGAATGGCCTTTTCGGCCAGCTGGAGGGTGGCCTCATTTCCTGCGAGGAGTTCCGCGCCGGCCTTAGCAAGGCTATTGGCAAGGAGCTGACGCACGCTCAGTGCGAGTACGCCTGGAAGGGTTTCATCCAGAATCTTCCCCAGAAGAACCTGGACAAGCTGGCGGAGCTTCGCCGCCGCGGCTACCGCCTCTTCCTCCTTTCCAACACCAACCCCTACATCACCGCCTGGGCCCACAGCCCGGAGTTCTCCCTAACAGCCACTGGTTCCTCCGCCGTCATTCCCGACTCCGATCGGAAATCCAATCGCTCCGGCCGGCCGATGGACGACTGGTTCGACCATCTGTACTTCAGCTGCGACATGGTCCTCATGAAACCAGCCCCGGAAATCTTCCAACGCGTCCTTAAGGAGCAGCACCTGGACCCCGCCGAAACCCTCTTTGTAGACGACAGCCCCGCCAACACCGCCGCAGCCGCCGCCCTCGGCCTCCACACCATGTGCCCCCAAGGCAACTCCGACTGGACCATCCCCATCGACAACTTCCTGTCAATTAACAAATAAACAAAGCAACATTTCCAATGATCCATTCCTAAGCGCTATGGGCGGCGGATTGAAGGACTTCGCCAAGGGTGGGATGGGCGTGGATTATTGCCTGGAACTGGGCCAAAGTGGCCTTGCGGTTCATAAGGGCGGCAATTTCCTGCACGATATCCGCGCTGTGGGCACCAAAGAGGTGGCAGCCCAGAATCTGGCCGGGAGCGTAACCGTCGGCACCCTCCCCTGCTACGATCAGCTTCACAAAGCCCTCCGGCTCATTCATGGAAAGAGCCTTACCGTTGGCACGGAAGAAAGACTTCAGGCATTTAACCGGAACGCCGGCAGCCTTGAGCTCGTCCTCAGTCTTACCTACGGTAGCGGCTTCAGGATTGGTAAAGACAGCAGCCGGAACAATACCAAGGTCAATATCGCAGGGCTCCCCTGTCATTGCAGCCAGGGCGCGAAGTCCCTGGAATGTAGCAACATGAGCCAGCATATAGCCTCCGGTAACATCACCAATCGCATAAATACCGGGCACATTGGTACGCATATCCTTGTCTACGACGACGCCCTTGGGAGTGAACTCCACGCCAGCATCGGCAAGATTGACGGCGCCAACAGAAGGTCTGCGGCCGACGGCCATCATCACCTTGTCTGCCAGAATCTCATACGTCTGATCCTTCTTAACGTATGTAACCTTCAGTCCCTCAGGCGTTTTCTCAATCTTCTGCACACCTGCCGATGTCTCTATTTCGATGCCCCTCTTACCAAGAGCCTGCTTAAGGCGCTTTGCAAGGTCGGTATCGAAACGGGGAAGAATCTCTTTGCAGAACTCAACCACCTTGACTTCGGAACCGAAGCTTTTGAATATGGATGCGAATTCAAGGCCGATGACGCCTGCACCAATAACGCAAAGCCTCTGTGGAACTGCCTCAAGGTCAAGTATTTCCTTGGAGGTAATAACTCCCTCAAGGTCTGCGCCGGGAATCGGCAGGCTGGCGGAATATGAACCGGTTGCAATGATTATATTGTCTCCGGTTACCTCCATACCGTCAACCGCAGGGTCCTCAGAAGAAACCACAACAGTCTTTGCATCCTTGAAAGAAGCCTTTCCGCGCAGCAAAGTGATGCCCTTGCCACCCAGCAGGAACTCTACGCCCTGCCTCAGCTGGCCTACCACCTCATTCTTGCGGGATACCACCTTTCCAAAGTCAAAGCCATAGTTAAGGTTCTGGATACCAAAGGTTTCACCGGCGGCAAGGTCCTCCAGGACCTCTGCGTTCCGGCAGAAACTCTTAGTGGGAATACAGCCTTCGTTAAGGCAGGTTCCGCCAACAGGACCCTCAGAGATGATTACTACCTCTATTCCCTTTTTTGCAGCAGCCACCGCGGTCTCATAACCGCCCGGCCCCGCTCCTATAATTATCAGTTTCATAGTATCAATTATTTAGATTTCTCCGCTACGACCTTCGGTCTTCGGTCGAAATGACAAAAAGAATCCTTCGGTCGAAATGACATTATTGAGCCAAAGGATACTATCTGAAACCCGTGGCCACCCATGGCCGCGTAAATGGGAGGGGCCCAACCGAAAGGTTGGGAGGGATGAGCGAAGCGAAGGTTTCAGATAGTATCCTTTGGTTCAATCAACTATTAGTCACCGAATTTAAGGATAGGCTGGCGGGCAGCCGTGGTCTCGTCCGGGCGCCGGATAGGAGTATTATGCGGGGCACCGCGCAGAATCATAGGATCTGCCGCAGCCTCATCGGCAATACGCCTCATAACCTCAATAAACTCGTCAATCGTCTCCTTGCTCTCTGTCTCAGTAGGCTCAATCATAAGGGCCTGATGGAACAGCAGCGGGAAGTAGATCGTAGGAGCATGGAACCCGAAGTCAAGAAGCCTCTTGGCAACATCAAGGGTAGTGGCACCGTGGCCGTCTTCTGCCTTGGCAGCGCCATCGTCAATCAGGCCATCGTAAACAAACTCATGCTTGCAGACGGACGGGATGGGCAGTTTGTACTTATCCTTAAGGCTCTCCTTTATATAGTTTGCACTCATGGTAGCGAACTTGCCGGCAAACTTGATATTCTGCCTGCCAAGCATAAGAATGTATGCATAAGCACGCAGGATAACGCCAAAGTTACCGTTGAAGCCGGAAACGCGGGTACCGGGGAAGAACTTGGCAAGATGCTCTGCAACACCTACAGGACCGCTTCCGGGGCCACCGCCACCGTGAGGAGTACTGAAGGTCTTGTGAAGGTTAAGGTGCATGATATCAAAGCCCATGTCTCCGGGGCGTACTACGCCAAGAAGAGGGTTCATATTGGCACCATCGTAATAAAGGAGGCCACCGCATTCATGAACAAGGGCGGCAATCTCCTTGATTTCCTTCTCAAAGAGGCCGAGGGTGTTAGGGTTGGTCATCATGATACCGGCGATGTCAGGGCCAAGCAGCGGCTTAAGGTCCTCTACATCAACAAGACCATTGGCATTAGACTTAACCTCAACAATCTCAAGGCCGCAGACTGCAGCACTGGCAGGGTTGGTACCATGGGCGCTGTCAGGGACGATAACCTTTGTACGGGCGGCATCGCCACGGCTCATATGGTACTGGCGCATAATCATAAGACCGGTAAGCTCTCCGTGGGCACCGGCGCAAGGCAGGAAGGTGAAGTGCGCCATGCCGGTGATTGCGGCAAGTGCCTTGTCCATACCCTCATAAACCTCAAGGGCGCCTTTAACGGTAGAAGCCGGCTGGAGCGGATGCAGGCCGTTAAAACCGGGCATTGCGGCTACTTCCTCATTGATCTTGGGATTGTACTTCATGGTACAGCTGCCAAGCGGATAGAAGCCTGTATCTACGCCAAAGTTCATCTGGGAAAGATTGGTATAATGACGTACAACGTCAATCTCGCTAACCTGGGGGAGCTTGGGAGCCTCTGCACGCTTAAGATTTGCAGGGAGCTCACAGCAAAGGCAGCGGCCAAACTCATTCTCCGGAAGAGAATAGCCGGTACGGCCTTCCTTGGAGAGTTCGAATATAAGTTTATCGTAGTACTTCATAGCTATACCTCCTTTACAAGTGCAACAAGGGCGTCAATTTCTGCCTTTGTGCGTTTTTCAGTTACACAGAAGCTAACATAGCCTTCCTCTGTCTGAAGAGCTGCGAAGAAACCTCCGTCAAGAAGCTTCTGCTGCAGTTTCTCGGCGGGAACAAGCGGCTTAAGCACGAACTCCTTAAGGAAAGGAGCATCCGGGAACACGTCCTGGAACTTGCCGGTAGCAAGAAGCTCATCATGCAGGTAATGCGCGCCGGCATAGCTAAGGCCGTTAACCTTCTTGAGTCCCTTGGGACCCATCAGGGAAGCGTAAACGGTTACCCAGAGGGCCATCAGGCTCTCATTTGAACAAATGTTACTGGTAGCCTTCTCACGGCGGATATGCTGCTCGCGAGCCTGGAGGGTAAGAACGAAGCAACGCTTGCCATCGGCATCAACAGTCTGTCCAACGATGCGGCCGGGCATCTTGCGAACGTAATCCTTACGGCAAGCCATGAAGCCAACGTAAGGACCTCCATAGCAAAGAGGAATTCCAAGAGCCTGTCCGTCACCTACTGCTACATCGAAGCCCCATTCGCCCGGAGTCTTAATGACTGCAAGGGCGGAAGGATCGCAGTATTCAACGACGATGGCCTTGTTCTCATGCACAAGCTCTGCAAAGCCGGCATAGTCTTCAATTATACCATATCTGTTGATTGCAGGGACGATGATTCCTGCAACGTCACCTGCGGCGAGCTCCTTGCGTAGGCTCTCGATGCTGGTGCGGCCGTTCTCCATCTCTATGTATCCGAGGGGGTTGCCATAGAACTTGGAATAAGTCTCCACTACCTTGAGCACATTGGGAAGAAGTCCCTTTGAAAGAAGGACGCGGGGTTTCTTCTTTGCGCAGGCGATGGCCATGCGAACTGCCTCTGCTGCTGCGGTAGGGCCGTCGTACATGGATGCATTGCTGATGTCCATGCCGGTAAGCTCACATACAGTAGTCTGATACTCAAATATATAGCGCAGTGTTCCCTGGGAAATCTCTGCCTGGTAAGGAGTGTATGCGGTAATGAATTCCGACCTCTGGGTAAGGTAAGGAATTACAGAAGGAGTGTAATGGTCGTAAGCACCGGCACCAACGAACACCTTCAGTTTGGTGTCCTTGGCGTCCAGGCCGGCGAAGAAATCGCGAACCTGCTGCTCCGACATTGCGTCGGGCAGGTTGTACTCACCCTTGTAGACGAAGTCCTGAGGAACATCGGCATAGAGGTCATCCAGCGACCCTACACCGATGCGGTCCAGCATTGCACGGATATCGTCCTCTGTGTGAGGAAAATATGCGAAGCCTGCCATAGCCTATTCTGTGATTTTTGCGTAAGCGGCTGCATCAAGGAGGTTGTCAAGCTCTGAAGTGTCGCTCATTTTAACCTTGATGATCCAGTTAGCGTAAGCATCGGCATTGATAAGCTCCGGCTCGTCCTCAAGTGCCTCGTTTACCTCTACAACGGTTCCTGATACAGGGCTGATAAGGTCGCTGGCGGCTTTTACGCTTTCGAGCGCACCGAAGTCTTCTCCTGCGGTTACGTCGTCGTCTACATCGGGCATATCTACGTAAGTGATGTTACCCATTTCTTTCTGAGCGAAGTCAGAAACTCCCACAACGGCGATGTCGCCTTCTACTTTTACCCATTCGTGTGACTCGCTGTAAAGGAGTCCTTCAAGTACTTTTGACATAGTTTTATTTGTTATTTAGTTTATAATTTCGTTCCGTTATTAATTCGGTAATAAATTCCGTCATAATTATTCCATTGTAATTATTCCGTCGTAATATACCATATTCCAAAGTGCAAAATATAAGGGTCTATGCACTTTGAAATATGGTATATTACTCCTTAATTGTCATTTCGAACCATTATTTGTCATTTCGAGCGAAGTCGAGAAATCTATTTCTTATACCTTGTCTGATAGAAACGCTTCTTTACGACCTTGCCGGGGAAAACACGCTTGCGGATGTGGATCCAGAGCGGGGTGCCAAGGGCGGCATAAGCCTTGTCTACAAGGGCGAAGCAAATGCTCTTGTCAAGGGAGATTGAGTGGTAGCCGGTGGTAACAACGCCAACCTCTGTGCCGTCCTCAAGTTCTACAGGGTATCCGGCGCGCGGAATAGCCTTGTCCTCTATCTCTATACCGACAAGCTTCTTGGAAATTTCACCTGCCTTCTGGGCAGCGAGGGCGTCTTTGCCGATGAACTCTTCCTTGTCCATCTTGCAGAACATTCCAAGGCCTGCCATTACAGGGCTGATGTCTGCGCTGAGCTCGTCTCCGTAAAGCGGAAGTCCGGCCTCGAAGCGGAGGGTGTCGCGGCAGCCAAGACCGCAGGGAACTACACCTGCCTCAAGAAGCTGCTTCCAATAAGCAACGGTCTGCTCCGGAGTAGCATAAACCTCAAAGCCATCCTCTCCGGTGTAACCGGTACGGCTGACGATAACGCGTTTTCCGGCAATCTCATAATTGCGGAAAGTATAGAAACCGAGTTCTGCAACCTCCTTAAAACCAAGTACTTCCATGATGGTTTTCTCTGCATCCGGGCCCTGGACAGCAATCTGGCCCCAAAGCGGGGACTGGTTGTCTACAACAACATCGAAGCCGGCAGCCTGCTCTTTCATCCATGCAACGTCTTTGTCAATGTTGGCAGCGTTGATAACCAGGAGGTATTTGTCCGGCTCGAACTCCTTGTAAACCAGAAGGTCGTCCACTGTGCCTCCATCGGGATAAAGCATCATTCCGTAAAGCACCTGTCCGTCTGCCATAGGGCGGATGTCATTGGTAAAGATGTGGTTAACATATTTTTGGGCGTCCTTGCCGCTGATGAAAACCTCTCCCATGTGGGAAACATCGAACATACCAACTGCATTACGCACTGCAAGATGCTCAGTGGTGATGTCGCTGTACTGAATAGGCATCATAAAGCCGGCGAAGGGGCTCATTTTTGCTCCCAGCGCAACATGGCTGTCGTAGAGCGGGGTAATTTGAAGATTCTCTTCCATAGTGTTATTGGTTGTTAATATTATTTGCCGATTTTTCCGGGAACAGCAGGCCGAGAAGGCTTTCCGCCGATAGTCCCATTATTCCCAAATCCTTGTTTTCAAGCGCCTTGCCGATGGCGTCCTTTTCCAGAGACAGCCCCTTTATGGCAGCTTCCAGTTCTTCCGCCGCATTCTCCCTTGTCTGGAAGAAATCGCCCTCCAGGCGCAAGGAGTCTATAATTTCATTGTTCAGGCCGATGACTACTTTAATCTCTCCTGCGCCCTCTACGCGGCCGCCGAAAGACACGCTGTAGCTGTGATGCTTCCCTTCCAGGAAGGCCGGATCCAGATAAGTCTGCTCTATGCGGTCAATCTCTGCCATGTCTGCACCGGAAAGCACAACCTCATCAAGGTTCCCGGCGGCATCGGCACAGAAAAAGCGAATAAGATGACGTTTGAAGGCTTCCAGCCCTACGGGCTTGCCAATAGCGTCCAATTCTTCCTTAAGGTTGGTGACATGGCTGCGGACAGAGCTTACGCCCTTGCTGCTGATCTTGCCCTGCGAAGGAGTGATTGCAGCTACAAGCGCCTCAAAATCAACGTTATACATCATCGTTCCATGGACGATGCTGCCCTTCGGAAGAAGGGAGAAGGCGTTGCCGGAGACTTTTCGCCCGCCAATCATTACATCATTCCTTCCGCTTACATTTGCATCGACACCAAGACGGCGAAGGCAAAGGGCCACCTTGCTAAGGAAACGGCTGAAGGTGAAGGCAACGTCCGTTCCGTCGCAGACGTAAGAGAGCATCACGTTGCCAAGGTCTGCATACACGCAGCCGCCACCGCTTTTACGGCGGAAGAACCTGATGTCGTGGGATTTGCAATAGTTCAGATTGACCTCTGCCTCCATCACCTGATTACGGCCGAAGATAACCGTGGGAGAGACCTGCCAGATAAAGAAGGCTTCCCTTTCTCCCGCCGGGGATGGCGGCACAAGGGCGGTAAGGTTCGCGGCAACGAATTCCTCCATTGCCAGATACCAGACCAGTCTTTTTTGACCATTTTCAGGTAAAGCTATATGCTTCATCAATGTCTTCTGGATTAAAAAACCTACCTTATTTCTTTAATCCTTCAAATATAGCAATAAATTTTGATATATCCTGTTGTTTATAGCAGAGTTCTTTATGAAATCTTTTTCCATGCCTCCTTTCGCTGCAGGCAGTTCCCCGCAGACGTCTGTACCAAGCAGCCTTCCGCAGCCTGCAACGGTTCGGCAAATCTCAAGAAGAGTATCCTGGGTCATCGACCCCTGGTCCCAGTCTGTAGAAGCGAATTCCGGCGCCAGGACGTCCTTGTCTATAGAAAGATAAACAGGCTCCCGGGAGGCTCCCAGCCATGTTTTCAGGGCGGCAAGCTGTTTCTGGCCACTGTCCGTTTCTTCACTCGGCAGCACTGTCACGCGGCTCCCGAAGCCCTCAGTCTCCCCGGCAAGCGAAGGGTCGATCCCTATTATCAGGACCCTTTGCAGCATCGGCATTCTTTCAAGGGCCCAACGGACCCAGCCTCCGCAGCTCAGGATGTCCCCGCCGAAGGCCGGGGCCTGCATGTCCGGATGGTTGTCCAGCAGCACCAGCGAAAACGGCTCCCTGATGCGCTCAATGCTTAAAGCCGACACATAATGATAGTCCCCTGAGTCGATGAAATTGAGAGACTTCTCCGCTCGCCCTGCTTGGTCAAAAAAACAGCGTATGGCCTCCCTGGCATCATCATCACAATAGCAAAACGTCCCTGGAACGGAACTCAGGTCTACGAACTCCGTCCCATCCGGAAACCTGTACTCCGGTTCCCGGTAAACCTTTGAAAAACTATATTGCCAGACGGAAACCAATGGTACTCTTCATGTTGATTTTGGGAATAACCGTCCGGTGGCTCACAGTGCAAACCTTGTAAGGACTGGCAGCGCTGCCGCCGCGGATAACACCCTCATTCACCCACTCCCAAACATTACCGGACATATCGTAAAGCCCAAGCTGATTGTCATTCAAAGAACGCACATTTGCAGGGGCGCCCTTCACGGAATTATCCAGAGACACAGCGACAAAACGTGCGAAGGTGCCGCCGCTGTACAAAGTATTGTTGTCATTCACACCGCCGCGTGCAGCGTACTCCCACTCTGCCTCTGACGGCAGACGGAAAGTCCTGCCGGTGAGCTTGTTAAGCTTCACGATGAACTCCTGTGCGCGATACCATGAAACATTTACCACAGGCTTCTTAAGGTCATTTGTAAAGTTACCGAGAGGAAGCCAGCCCATGACCTCCAGCCACAGCCCGGCGGTAACCTCTGAATCCGCCATTTCAAAATCTTCTACCGTTGCGGTAGTTACCGGCGGCTCGTTCTCCGCTCCGCTTCCGGTGCGGTCCCCCATCTGGAAGGTACCGCCCTTCACGGCTTTAAGGACGATGGCTTCATTGCCAACCTTCACTGTCTCATTACTGCAAACATGCTCTCGGGAAGAAGAATTGCCGTCAAACGCAAGGTTATATTCTTCCGGTACCGGATAACCGTTGATTACGGCAAGACGGAAGCTGAGTGCCGCAGATTTTGCAGAAGCCGGAGCCGCATTACGGGCTGTCCTGGTCCTGTACACATTGTTCGTGGTACCCTCCTTGAATTTATCCGACACCCACTCTGACAGGTTCTTGTCCTGCTCAAAGAGACCCGTATAAGCGGCGTGCTCAAAAATCATCTCCGTAGGCACTGTAAAACGGATGCCAACAATCTTGGAAAGTTTCTTTGCAAAGGACTCGCAGTCGCTCAGGGAAACATTGGTGACAGGCAGTTCAGCCTTCTTTACAGCAGAGGGATTTCCGCCCATTACAGCCTCCCAAAGTGCCTGGCTGACAGGTGTTTCCATAATAGCATAGCCATTGAGCATCACTTCCTCCGCTGTCTGGGTGTTCTCTACCTTATGGCCGCTTCGCAGCATACCGAAGGTGAAGAATCCGCCTTCTGAAACTTTCATATTGAACGATACGCCTTCTACGGTGTAAGACGGCTGGACATCAACTATTTCCGGATAATTGTCGGAGCCTCCGCAGGCTGCCATGATAACAGCCGAAGCTGCCAGGACCAAATACTTTATGAGTTTCATTTCAATCTATATTTTAGGGATTCCCGACAAGACCGGGAATCTAAAGCAAATATAATCATTATTATTACATTTTTTGTATTTTTGCACCTTGGATGAAGAAAATACTCTTTACAATACTGCTTGCCCTCTGCGTCACAAACCTGACCGCTGGCAATGACGTTCCTGCAGATACCGCATCGGTAAGCCGCAGTTTCCTCTCTTCCTCCAAACCCAGGCCCTGGGCCGCTGCCGCCTTAACAATGGGAATCAACGGAGCCATATGGGGTTACGACAGGTATATCCAGAAAAGCGAGTTCGCGGAAATCAGCTTCGACACTGCCAAAAGCAACCTTAAAACCGGTTTCGTCTGGGATAGCGACCGCCTGGCTACCAATCATTTAGGTCATCCGTTCAACGGCGGACTGTATTTTCTTGCATCCCGCAGGTGCGGACTTAACTTCTGGCAGTCACTGCCATTTTCCACCGCCGGCAGCCTTGTCTGGGAACTCTTCGCAGAGAAAGAGCCCCCGGGCCTGAACGACCTTTTTGCAACATCGGTCACTGGTGCAGCCTTCGGAGAACTTATGCACCGTTCGCTGGATTACATATTCGATAAAAAAGCCCGGAAACGCTTCCCCATCGGCCTCTCTCTTGTCCTTGGAGACAGGTTTATTTCCGACGGCGCCGATGTCACCAGCGGCGGCCACTACCCCACCCTTAAAATAGCAATGGAGTACGGAAACGCCTTCGACCTGTCGGAAAACAGGCCCTTCGATTATTTCTTCGGGGACGCTACCATGCACCTGGGCTCAAGCAACACCCAGCCAACCTTCGGTTCCGTAAACATCACCGGACGCATCTGGGGCCGCGAAATCGAGACCGGAGACGATGGTTCACAGGCTAACATCGGCATTTGGCAGCAGTATGATTTCTACCATAACCGCAGCGCCCGTGAAGAAGAGGACAACCCCCTCTTTAATTTCTCAGAGACCGTTGCAGCAGGAGTCGGACTAATGTTCCGGCAGGAAAGTAAAAACGCAGTCTTCAGGCAAGCCCTGTTTGCAGATGTAATCGGCCTTGGCGCAGTGGAGAATCCCAACATCTTTATCATTGAACGCCATTACAACATGGGCAGCGGATTCGCCTTCAAATCCCTGTCCGGCATCGACTTATGTAACAGGGTGAAACTGTCTTTCCAGGCAAAAGTCTTCTATCTTAACACCTGGGGCAACTATACCTCCGAGGCACGTTCAGAGGTAGAGGCCTGCGCTCTTGATCCCCTTTATACAGACGTCATGGGAGACAAGGGGTATTCATGGGTGTTCGTACTTGCACCGGAACTTGACATAAACATCACAAAGCACTGGGGCATAAACGTTTCCGCCATGCGTCTTGGACGTGACTCTCATTACAAATACTATCCGGATTCCAAAGCCCGCACAACAGAGCTCCGGTTCGGTATCCGCTATTCTTTATAAAGCAGGACAAAAGTGGGAGATTCCGTCCGGAAGGAAGACTCCTTTGCGAGCTGCCCGGTGGCGATGTCCCGGGAATAGATTTCTACGCAATTGCTGTCTTTGCAGGCCACATAGAGCGACCGGCCGTCAGGGGAAATCATGAACTGACGCGGATGCAACCCTGTTTTGCAATAGCCTGCAGGTGTCAGCCGCCCTGATTCCTTATCTATTTTAAAAATGCCGATGCCATCCTGGTCATTGCGATGGCTGGTATAAAGGAAGCACCCGTCCGGAGAGATCTGGATTCCGGAACTTGCGTGTCCGTTTCCGTGATAGGCGGGGAGCTCCTGAACCGGTTCCAAAACGCCTTCCAAGTACTTGAAACAGATGAGTTTATCCGACCTCTCACAAATCATGTAAGCATAGCGGCCGTCCCGGCTGAAAACTATATGCCTGGGACCGTACCACTGCTCCGACTTATTCTCCCACACTATATCAAAATTGTCTGTCTCCAGCGATGAAAGGCTAATCCTGTGGACGGTGTCATAACCAAGATCGGTAACGAACAAATACTTCCCGTCGGGAGAAGGCACGGCGCAATGTCCCCTGGATGGTCTCCCTGAGGGGTGTTCTCCGCAGGCAAGAGGGATATGACGGATCAGGCGCCCAAGGGAGCCGTCATCATTAAGGCCGATGATGCTGACGGAGCCGTCCGTGTAGTTTGAAGTTATTATCCTGTTCCCCAGAAGGAGGATATTGCAGGGCCCCTGAACCGTGCCACCGGGGCCAAGTTCCTGCGTAAAACCGGTCTTTTCAAGCCTTGCATTCACTGCTGTGATGCCGCCGCACCGGGTAACCCCGGCAGAAGCACCGCCGCTTAGGGGCAGCACCCTGTAAGAAGATACCCCCTGCCGGCTGTCGCCGAACTCGTTCACGGCGTAAGCCATCCGGCCGTCGGCGGAAACGGCAATGGCCGACGGGCAGTCCGCCATGTATGAACCTATCAGCAGGATAACGCCTATTATTCCATCCATAATCCTAAAAGAAAACCACCTTAGGGGTGACGCCCTTAAGGTGGTTTACAGGGGCTCTGTACCCCTTAGTAATTAATACTGAACGACTCTGGGGAGATCCTTAGCCTGATCAATCATCTTCTGAAGCTCAGCTGCGGTAGGAACTCTCTTTGTACGATGCTCTTTCTCATTAACCTCAATCATAGCCTTCTCAAGGTTGGCTGCATTGCGGTGGGAAAGTTCAACAACGGTATCAACACCGGCAGCCTCAAGAAGCTCGGAGAACTGAGGGCCGATGCCCTTGATCCTGCAAAGGTCTGCATGGTTTACCCAAGTAAGGATAAGTTTGCCGGAAATGCCGGTAGCGTCCTCAAGTTCCTTGCGGCCCTTGGGAGTTTTTCCTCTTTCAAGAAGCTGATCAACGGTAGCAACGCCGATAGCAACAAGCTTCTCTGCATAAACAGGACCGATGCCCTGAATGTCAACAACATTGTAACCCATAATCGTTTGATTTTTAATTATTTAAGTATAAATAAATTTAGCAGTTTCTTTTTTGTCCCAAACGGGATGATTCAAATTTACGGAAAGATTTTCTAATATCCAAGAAAAATCTTTATCGTTTTAGTCTGCATTCTCGAATCCGTAATACTGTCCCTTCTTGGCAACAGGTACCCCGTTCTTCATCCATGCGGGCATGGGGCCGTCCTTCATATAATAGTCGAAGAACTGCTGGAGCCTGCGGGAAAGGTCCTTGCAATTGCGGCGCTGCATAAGGTTATGGGCCTCGTCGTTGTACTGCAGCAACCATGCAGGCTTGCCGAAGCGGCGCAGGTCGCTGAAGAACTCGATTCCCTGGTACCACGGAACTGCACCATCGGCGTCATTGGCCATGATAAGGACAGGTGTGGTCACATGGTCGACGAAGAAGACGGGAGAATTCTCTATATAAAGGTCGAGTCCGCCTTCCTCCCACATGGATTTGCCGATGCGGCTCTGGCCGTGCTCGTACTGCATTGCGCGTGCGACACCGCTCTCCCAGCGGATTCCGCCGTAGGCACTGGTCATGTTGCCCACAGGGGCGCCGGCGCCTGCTGCACAGAACATATCGGTACGGGTGATAAGATATGCGGTCTGGTAACCACCCCAGCTCTGGCCCTGGATGGCCATACGCTCCTTGTTAATGAAGGGGAACTGCTCGCACATGGCCTCTGCACCGGAGCAGATGCAGTTGTAGGCACTCTCTCCGGGATGTCCGCTTTCGTAAACGATATCCGGAACGAATACGGCGTATCCGTTGCTTACATACATGGGGATGTTCACGGTTGAACGTGAAGGAGCCGGCTGCATGTAATTATAGAGAGACTCTGAACGCTTCTCGTAGAAATAAATCATAAGGGGAAGGTTCTCCTGAGGGCCCTCCGGCAGGTAAAGGAGGCCGTCCAGAGGGGTGCCGTCGTAGGCCTGCCAGTGAACCAGTTGCACGTCTCCCCAGCGGTAATTCTGCTGCTGGGGATTGATAGCGGTGAGCTTCTGCGCTCCGCCGACAATCTTTGTAAGGTTGTCCTTGAATGTAGCGGGATAGCCCTTCTTGGAAGCCTTGGGAGCATAGAGATAAAGGTCCGGGGAATTGCGGAAGTTGCCCTTTGTGAAGGCTACTACGCCGGCATTCTCTGCCTTAACTACAACGGGATAGCTCCAGCCGCTTACGAACCAGTCCGGGACGGCTTTGTTAACGTTCTTGAGCATGGCCAGGCCGTTTTCCTTGCTGGCCTCTGCGTAGGTGCTGAAGAAAACGGGTGCGTCAAGAGCCTGTACGTGGCTTACGCCAAGACGGGCGTCGTCCGGGTGGATATTGTGCTCTGCAGGGTCTGCGATGCGGAAGCGTACGTTGTTCTGGCGGCCCTCGCCGTCGGTCAGGCATTCAATGGAACTGCCGTTGGCAGCGAACTTCCATACATCGTAACGGTCGCAGATAAGGACATACTGGTCCCCATCGGTCCAGGTAGGCCTGTAGTCATAGGCTCCGGGGTAATGAGGGTGGTCATCCTCCTCGTCATAGAAGTTGGTGCGGCAGTCCGCCGTAAGGCATACAATCTCGTCGGTGGCAAGGTCGTAAGTGTACCACTGGAGATCGTCGCAGTCATACCAGTAGGCGTATTTTCCTGCAGGGGAAAGTCTGGGAGAACCGGCGACTTTCTCTAGGATGCGGCGGCGGGAGCCGTCCTTCAGCGATACCAGGTAAGCGTCATTGTAAGGATTTGAATCCCAGTATGCAGAGAGCTGGTAAGGAGACTTGTCTGTCACAAGGGCGTAGTCTGCCTGTCCGCCGTCAAAATGGCTTATTCTTTCTGAATATGAAGTACTTAGCAGGCTGACGTTCCTACTGCCAAGGTCGATGACGGCAGGATTTGTATAACGCTCCAGGCGCGCTTTCTGCGACTTTTGCATAGGAGGAGTAAGCAGGGCGTCCCAGTTCCAGATGTCCAGCATGGCAGCCTCGAAGTCCACAATGCTTGTGTCTTTGGGCTGGGTGAACTCTGACAATCCGGCAAACAGCCTGTCTCCGTTTACAGAGAATACCGGAGTGGTTTTCTGGGTAAAGCAAAGACCGTCCTTTGTATAGCTTGCAGGTATGAGTTCAAAAGCCTCTTTGCCGCCCTTGGAAAGCATTATGGCGCAGTGGCGGTCTCCCCCGCGATCTGCGATGATGGAATCTGCCGATGCCAGGAATACAAGGTCTTCCCCAGTCCTGCTGAAGCTTACGTTGCCGTAATACTTCATGTCCCTGTGAAGGCTGGTGCGGGATTTTTCGGGAAGGTTGAACAGAACCAGCTCATTGCGTGACAGACTGTCCTTCTTCTCTTTCTTGAAGATTACGGCCAGCTTTCCGCCGTCCCTGCTGAACGAATAGGATTCTACGTTCTTAAGGGTGTCCGCCCACTTTGTGGCAGGGTCAAGAACCACGGTCCTCTTATCCTGGGAATAAGTCACAAACGGCATGGCGTCAAAGCCCACCTTAAAGGAATTCACACCTGCTATTTTGCTGATTTCCAATTTTTTAAGGTCGATAACAGCCAAGGAATCCTTAGGCATCTGTTCCTTCTTTTTCTTGGCGATGCGGGCTTTTCTGGTTGCCTGGAAAGCAGGTTTTACAAGGCAGTATGCCCAGTCTCCCGCGGGAGACAGTTTAAGGCCGGCTCCACGGGGGATTTCCAGCACTTTGCCGTCTGCGGTGCGTTTGATGTAAAGGACGCCGTCACCTTCCTGAGGGGAAACGGACCAGGTAAGGAAGCTGCCGTCTGCACTGAGGCTTACTCCGGCAACCCTCTGCCATGAATCATAGACATCGTGATCCATCGCAGGCTTCTGCGCGAAAGCAAAGATACCCCCGGCAAAAACTGCAACAACTGTTAAAAATCTTTTCATAATTATCCGGTTATTTCATTTGCCAATGCTTCCAATGCCGCCCTGTCCTCTTTCTTCATCACGCTCTTCAGTGTAACTACTGGCTCAATCAGCTCCATGTCCCTGAGACCGGAAACCATGTTTTTCATGATTCTGGCGGCGCAGGGGGCCCAGGTGCCGTTCTCTATAAAGCCGATGCGGCGCTTCTGCCATGCCTTGTCCTGAAGGTGATGGAGGAAGTTGTACATAGGCGGGAACAGGCCGCCGTCGTACGACGATGCCGCCAGCACCACCTTGTCATATGAGAATGCGTCTTCCACAGCCTCTGAGACTTCCGTTCTTGCAACATCCATCATCTTGACCCTGATGCCTTTTGCCGATATCATCTCACCCAAAACTTCAGCTGCCCTTGCAGTGCCGCCGTGGATGGATGCGTAAGCGACGAGCACGCCGGGTTTTTCCGCCTCGTAGCGGCTCCAGATGCCGTAAAGCCTGAAGTACTGCTCCAGGTCTTTCCTGAGGATGGGACCATGTGCAGGGGCTATCATCTTTATATCCAGGGAGGATACTTTCTTGAGGAGTGTCTGTACTGGGGTTCCGTATTTGCCGCAGATATTGAAGTAATACCGCCTGGCCTCGCAAGCCCAGTCCTCCTCTTCATCGCCCCAGAATCCGCTCTTGGACAGGGCACCGAATTTACCGAAGGCATCGGCGCTGAAAAGAGTTCCGGAGGCGCTGTCAAAAGACACCATGACCTCCGGCCAATGGACCATCGGCGCAGCGAAAAACTTAAGTGTACGGCCGCCAAGGTCAAGTTCCTCTCCCTCTTTCAGGGCAAGGGTGCGGCCGGTGAAATCCGTCTCCGGGAAGAATTGTCCCATGAGCTGGATTGCCTTTGCCGATGCGGCCACGGTTACACCGGGATACAGATCCAGAACCCGGGCTATAACAGCGGAATGGTCCGGCTCCAGATGGTGAATCACAAGGTACGACGGCTGCGCACCGCAAAGGGCCTCGTCCAGATTGGCCAGCCACTGGTCCGCCCTCCTGGCATCGGCGGTATCAAGAATCGCAATCTTTTCTCCTTTAATCAGATATGAGTTGTAGGCCATGCCATCCGGAACAGGGTACTGGCTCTCGAAAAGATCAAGGTCAAGATCGTCTGTTCCTATGTAAAAAATATTCTCCGTTATTTGTTTCATAATATGTGTGATTAATTTTTCTTTTTCAGATAATGCAAATATAATGAAAACTTTTATTAATTTTGCGTTCAAGACATAATACTAAAACAAATTGATATGGCAAAAGAACAATCAGTGAGAATACAAACTTCACTTCTTAACGCAGCAGAGAAAAAAGCCCTTGTCTGGCTTGCCGGCAAGCAGCCCAAATGGATGACATCGGACTGTCTCACTTTCATCGGTTTCATCGGCGCGGTAGTAATCGCAGTAGGTTACGCGCTCTCTGCAAACCCGGCCTTCCTCTGGCTGGCCACGGCAGGCTGGATTCTCAACTGGTACGGAGACTCCCTTGACGGCACGCTCGCCCGCGTCCGCAAGCAGCAGAGGCCTATTTACGGCTTTTTCATCGACCACACGGTAGACTGCATCAACGAGTCAATAATGATTATCGGTATCGGACTCTCCCCTCTTATGCAGTTCGATATCGCAATAATGTGCCTGGTTGCATATCTGCTTATAAGCATTTACGTTTACATCAGCGCCCACCTCAAGGGAGAATTCAAACTCACCTATGGTAAAATGGGGCCTACGGAGCTGCGCGTCATCATGATAATCGTCAACACGCTGTGGTTCTTCATCCCCTGGCTAAGGGAAACACATGTGGATTTTCAGGCTCTTGGCACTTACTTCAGCCTGTCCATACTTGACTTCGTGGGCATTTTCCTGTTCCTGGGCATTATGATCGCCTATCTGGGCAGTCTTATCAAGGACGGACGCGAATATGCTGAACAGGACCCTTTAAAGAAGAATGAACAGTAAGTACAAACAGCTGATAATCAGAATTATAGCCTTTTCTACGTCAACGCTTGCGGGCTTTGTCGTAGATATGGTTGTACTCTGGGTTTTCTCCCGTTTCGTACTTAACACCACCTACGCCGGAAAGTTCATTCTGTCCAATCTTATCTCCTTCGAGTGCGCCGTGCTGGCCAATTTTGCATGCGCGTATTTCTTTGTCTGGAAGGACAGGATATCACAACGTTCCGTAAAGTCCTTCTTCCGCCACTACCTTGGCTATAACATTTCCTCCACCGGAGGCTATTTTGTACAGCAGGGAGCCATCCTTCTCTTCAGCTGGTGGTTCGGCTGGGACGTGCTTATCTGCAAGATTCCCGCACTGTGCATATCCGGAGGACTGAACTTTGCTCTTAACGAATGGGTGGTCTTCCGCAAAAAGACTCCGCCGCTAAAAGAAGACGATGGCACTACTGGACAACAATCAGCTTAAGGAGATGCATCCCTTTTTCGGGACCGGAATCGGGCGTATTACCGCCAAGGTCATGAAAAGGGCTCTTTCCCTGAACAGGTTCATTGAGGTTTATGAGGCTGCCGGGGCCGACGGATCCCGGGGCCCGGACTTTGCCGCCAACGTTTGCAGCATCCTGGGTGTCAATTACCAGATTTACGGAAAAGAGAACATCGATGTTCTCCCGGACGGGGCCTTCATAGTGGTGAGCAACCATCCGTACGGAGGCTTGGACGGAATCATCCTGGTGGACATAATGGGGCACCTGCGGCCCGGCTTCAAAATTATCGTCAACCAGTTCATTTCCATACTGGAATATATGTCGCCGAGTTTTATTAACGTGACACCTACAGGAAAGGAGAAAAAGGCGGCGTCAATGATAAGCATACAAGGCATAAAACAGGCCCTGGACCAGGTTAAAAGCGGTTTGCCGCTGGGAGTTTTCCCGGCCGGGGCAACATCCAACCTGGACAAGGCCAGCGGCCAGGTTTTTGACCGTCCCTGGCAGGAAGCCATCATAAAAGTTATAAAGAAGGCCGGCGTTCCCGTTGTCCCGGTTCACTTCCTGGACAAGAACTCGAAGACTTTCTACCGGCTGGGGCGCATCAGTCACATTCTGCGTTCCATGCGACTGCCAAAGGAAGTTATCAACAAGGGTGGGCAGGAGGTCCGCCTTGTCATAGGCCGTCCGGTCTCTGTAGAGGAACAAAAAGCCTGCGGAAGCATACAGGAGCTAAGCGACATGCTCCGCAGCAAGGTATACGATCTTAAGTTATGACTCCCGTCCCGGAAATCGCCATAATAGGTGCCGGTGCGGCCGGTTGTTTCTGCGCGGCCGTCCTGGCAGAGGCGCTACCCGGCAAAACCAGCATAACTATCTATGAATCAGGAAAAAAACCTTTGGCAAAGGTAGCGGTTACCGGCGGGGGCCGGTGCAACCTGACAAACTCTTTCAGGGACATTTCCATAGAAAAGGCTTACCCCCGCGGCGCAACGCTAATGAAGCGCCTTATGCGCGGTTTTTCCAATGACGATGCCTGCCGGTGGTTCACTTCCCACGGCGTGGAACTGCTTACGCAGGAGGACCAGTGTGTTTTCCCGGTGTCGCAGGATGCCATGCAGATTGTAAACACTCTTCTTGGAGTGCTTAAGGCCCACCGGGTGAAGATTGTCACCGGTGCGGCCGTAAAAAAGATTGAGCCCGGTTTCCGGCTGCTCTTTGACGGAGCCCCGGCCGCCCGGGCAGACTACGTAGCAGTGACCGCAGGCGGCCTGTCTTCCGGAGGGATGCTGGGGCTCTTTGACGGACTGGACCTCAAGATTCAGAAACCTGTTCCTTCCTTGTTTACATTCAAGACAGATTCCCCCATAAAAGAGCTTACCGGAGCCGTGACGGAGTCCGTCATGGTGAGCCTTGAGGGAACGAGATTCAGTGCCGCAGGCCCCCTGCTGATTACTGACTGGGGTTTCAGCGGACCTGCCGTCCTTAAGCTGTCCTCTTATGGAGCAAGGCTTCTGGCAGAAAACGGATACAAGGCCACCCTGGCCGTCAACTGGATGTACGGCGAGACGGAGCAGGAACTGCGCGGCTGGCTGGAAGACAAGGCGGCATCGGCACCGCAAAAGAATATATCAAACATTCATCCGCAAAAACTCACTTCGCGGCTTTGGATTTTTCTGTTAAATAAGGCTGGTATCAAAGAAAATATTAAATTTGCAACATTGAACGCCAAAATGACTAGCCGTCTTTGCGCTACGTTACTCCATGACTGTTATACAATTACAGGCAGGGCGCGTTTCAAGGATGAATTTGTAACCTGCGGCGGAATAGATCTGGGAGAAGTCAGCGCTTCCACCCTGGAAGCCAGGAAGTATCCGGGGCTGTACTTCGCCGGGGAAGTTTTGGACATTGATGCAATCACGGGAGGGTTCAACCTTCAGGCCGCCTGGACAACGGGATACACTGTTGCCGGCAGCATCGGCAGAGCCCTCAAAAAAGAATAGGATATGGCAAAGGAAAAATGCACCGTAGTACTCCTCACCGGAGGCAGCAGCGGGATTGGCGCCGCCACGGCGGCTATTCTTGCAGACAAAGGAATCAAGGTTTACGCAACTTCACGCAGCGGGAAAGCCCCGGGGAACGGCAATATCGTTCCGCGTGTCATGGACGTGAATGACCAGAAGTCCGTCACAGATACCGTAGATTACATTTTCCGCACAGAGGGTCACCTGGATGCAGTCATCTGCAACGCCGGAAACGGCATAGCCGGCGCCGTGGAGGACACCTCCATAGAGGAAGCCCGCTATCAGTTCGAGACCTGCTTCTTCGGGGCGGTGCGCACCATAGACGCCTGCCTGCCCGTGTTCAGGCAGCAGGGCTTCGGAAAGATTATTACCGTCACATCGGTTGCTGCCTTTATCCCTATTCCCTTCCAGGCATATTATTCATCGGTAAAAGCGGCCCTGCTGATGCTTACAAAGGCTCTTTCACTGGAGGTGAAACCCTTTGGCATCCAGTGTTGCAGCGTGCAGCCGGGAGACACCAAGACCGGGTTCACATCGGCCCGTAAATACACGGAAAAGGCTTATGAAGGTGCGTATGCCGGCACCATGAAACGGTCGGTGGCCAAGATGGAGAAGGACGAGCAAAACGGAATGCCACCGGAGAAGATTGCGAAGGCCATTTATAAACAGCTGAAAGCCAGGAAGATGCGTCTTAACGTAACTCCACGTTTTGACTACCGGGCGATAGAGATTCTGTCAAAACTTCTGCCTACCCGCATGATTATGTGGCTTGTGGGCAAATTGTATTGCTAAATTCTTATGAGTATACTGGCGAAGCTTAAGAGTTTTGTTTTACAGAGGGAACAGCCGCGCAAAGGACTTCTGCCAATTGAATGGCTGACAGTTGGTTACGTCGCTTTTTCCTCCATCGTAATGCTTATTTTCGGAGGTCGGATTACGGATGTCTCCCCGATGGTGCTGCTTCGCGCGGGCGCCCTTGCCCTTGTCTGCGCCGGTTACCTTCTTTACAGGAAGTTCCCGGTCAGGCTGACTGTTATGCTTAGGGTGGGCTTGCAGGTTGCCCTTCTGGCTTTCTGGTACCCCGATCTTTACGGAATCTGCCGCGTTTTCCCCAATGCCGATTACGGTTTTGCGGTCCTGGAGCAGAATGTTTTCGGCTGCCAGCCGTCGCTTCTTTTCTCCGAGGTTTGTACTTCCAAGTTCCTTAGCGAGTGCTTTTATATGGGATATCTGTTCTACTTCCCGATGATTGCGCTGCTGCTGACGTATTACTTCTTCGCCCGTCCGGCGGGCTTTGAAAAATGCGCTACAGTTATCCTGGGGGCGTTTTTCACCTATTATCTGGTGTTCATGTTCCTGCCCGTGGCAGGTCCCCAGTATTACTTCAATGCAATAGGCCTTGATGCGGCTTATGCCGGTGATTTCCATCCTGTCGGGGACTGGTTCAATTCCAATATCGACATGATTGAGCCTCCGGGATGGAAGGATGGATTTTTCTACAAGGCACTGGCTGTCGTGCGCGAGAGCGAGCGGCCGGTTGCTTCTTTCCCCAGCAGTCACGTAGGCGTGAGCACTATTCTAATGATTTTGGCTGTGAAGGCGCGGAGCAAGGGGTTTCTGGCTGTCCTGACTCCGCTGTGGCTGTTCCTGTGCTGTGCCACCGTGTTTATTCGCGCTCATTATGTTGTCGATGTTATTGCCGGCTTTATCACAGCTCCCCTTGTATATCTGCTTCTGAACAAGCTTTTTAGATAGAATTGTCAGGAGCTTACCCCAAAGGCCATGGACCCTTGTTTTTTGGCCTTTGGGAGCACTGTTATTGATATACTGAACTACTTCAGCCAGGACTGCCGGGCGGCGGCAAGAGCCTCCCAATGTTCCGGAGTCATGCTGTCCGGAGTAAACAGGCAGATGCCGGCTGCACCATTATCCATGGAGCCAATCACTGCCGGCTCAACCTCTGAAGGCACCAGACCGGAATTCTCAGGATCAACAAGGCTGGCCTTGTTCTGCCAGTCACGGCATATGAAAAGACCGCTGTAAACCGGCTTCTTACCGGCCGCACGGACCTCTTCTCCGGTAATCCTTGCAACCCACTTGGTATCAGTGAGATAGAAGTCATTGTAATTCATCGGGAAGTACTCGTCAACATCCCACTTGTTCCATTCCTGACGGACCATCCACTCTGCGTATGTGGCAGGACCAGGGAAAACATCGGCGCTGACCTTCTTTCCCTGGGCATGGACAGCAGCGGAAATCTTGTTCACAAGATTGGTAATCACATCTTTACGGAACTGGTTCCACTTGGCGTCATTTGAAGGATTCTTGAGCTTGCGTCCAACCTGGGCCTCAAAATCGGCGACACAATCCTTGCAATAGCAATAATCGGCAGGAGCATAGTAATTGGTCATATCAAGCCCGTACTTGGCCCACAGGCCGCGGGAAAGGACAGCATCGGGGTAACGGATATAATCCAGCTGAACATAATCCACATCCGGAATCTGCGCAATCTCTGTGTAATTCTTTACAAGCCAGTCAATTACCTCAGGATTATGAGGGTCAAGAGCCTTGTAGTAGTCTACATATACAGGGTCAGTATCGGCGCTCTTTCCAAGGGCGTTTACGGCATACCATGAATGAGGCATTCCACCCTGGAGCATGCAAGGAATCCACGCGTGATATACCAGGCCGACTTCATGGGCAGCCTTTGACGCCATGGCTATCTTTTCACGGTCGCGGATGGAAGAGTTTACGCAAACGCCGGTGACGCCTTTGTCCTTGAGGCCCTGAAGATAAGCCTTGAAGGTCTCCGGAGTATCGTCGTTCTTTACACTGCACCATGCGTAAACCGGAATCTCCTTATGCTGTGCGGGAGCGATCTTGGGAAGCAGGTCGCGGGTGACGGCAGGCAGGTAAAAAGTCTTGTTCTCCCTGATATAAGGAACAACTGAGCCAAGGTCCTTGCGCTCTCCGTTTAGCAGAACGTAAGAACGGTTTGACGGCACCTCAAGGGTGACATCGTCGCATACAACCTTAAGGCAAGGTCCGTCAAAGCCTTCCTCTACAGAGAAATCATAGCCTTTAAACACCTCATAATGAGGAGTATACAGCCTTTGTGTCATATCCTCAAGGGACTCCTTCAGGCCAAGGACTTTGCGCATATAGCGGTTAAGGTCGATATTCTTTACAAGACCGTGAGGAGTCTCTCCGTTGGGGTTATACACAGCAAGGAATACGTCCTCTCCGGTGTGACCTCCGGTTACCCAGCCAATATGGGTATGCTTTGTAAGTATCTTGTTGATTTCCGCACCAAGGTTGGGAGCCAGGTCCACGCTCATGTGATCTGCTGCAGTAAGATGACGGTGTGCAAGGATAGCTGTAAGCTCGCGGTCAGACAGATCCAGTCCGGTGTACTCCTTGAACAGGGGAACGATGGAATCCTTGGGACAACTGCGGATGATCTTCTCCAGACCGGCGCCGGAAGCCCTGTAATTCTTGAAGTTTATGTACATTGAATCAAGTCCCTTCTTGGAATAATTCCTGTAACCGGCCTCTCCCATCTGTATTCCGCCCGTTCCATGGTCCGGGGCAACCACTATTGTAGTGTTGCCGTCCTTCTTGGCAAAATCGAGCGCTGCCTGGAAGGCATTGTTGAACTCTATGAACTCTGTAATTGCACCGGCAGGGTCGTTGGCATGCGCGCCAAAGTCAACCTTGCTGCCTTCTATCATAAGGAAGAAACCCTTCTTGTTCCTGGAGAGCAGTTCAAGAGCCTTTTTGGTCATCTCCGTAAGAGAAGGTTCGTTATCCTTGCGGTCCAGTTCATAATCCATGTGGGAATCATTGAACAGGGCCCAGACCTTGCCTTCCTTATGGTTACGGAAGCCCTCGATATCCTTGTCATAATAAGTGATTCCCTGCTCGGCAAAAATCTGCTTTACATCATCGTCGATATATTTTGAACCGCCGCCAAATACAACGTCAAGGCCGTTGGATGCCATCTGGCGGGAAATTTCATACTCATGGCTGCGCTCTACGGTGTGTGAAGCCGTTGCTGCAGGGGTAGCATGGTGATAATAGCAGGTAACGACAACGCCTGTAGACTTGCCCTGCTGAATCTTTGCACCTTCCAGAAGGGTTGCCAGAGGCTGGAATTCACGGGACATGTCAATAGGGACAAGGTCCTGCGGAGGGTTGGCATGCGGGTAAACGGAAATATTCCTGCCCTGCTGCAGAACACCGGTCATATACTGTGACATCGAACCGGAAGACTCGGCAATCGGGGAATCGGAATTGAACGTCCGTACAAGGCCGCAGATATAAGGGTCGATAGGCAGGGATGTCAGATCCTCCTGGGGATCCACATACTGCTCGTACCAGCGGGCGAGCGAAAGCAGACCGGTACAGGTACCGTCCGTAATCATCACGATGAGGTTCTTTGTAGGTTTAACCTCCGGAGCTTTGTTGCAAGTGCGCACCGCAAAGAAAACTACGGCCGCAACCAAAACCAGTGCAAGGAATCTTTTCATATTATTAGTTTTAACTTATTGTTTCACAGTCAAAAGAGAATCCAATGCCGATGCCGCCTTGAGCCGGACGGAATCCAGCGCCGCCAGATTTTCCTCCTTTATGGGTTCCGCCGACGGGGATTCCATCGTCAGCGGATTGATGGGAGAGCCGTTCTTCCATACGCGGAAGTCCAGATGCGGACCTGTGGCAGTTCCGGTCATTCCAACGTAGCCGATAACATCTCCCTGGCGCACCCTGTCACCGACTTTCAGGTTCTTGGCGTATCTGGAAAGATGCAAATATGCGGTCGTATAAACTGAATTGTGGCGGATTTTGACGGTATTTCCACCGCCTCCGCCCCAGCCTTTGCTGATTACCGTTCCGTCGCCGATGCTCATGACTGGCGTGCCGGTAGGTGCAGCGTAATCCACCCCGGTATGGGCACGCACGTCACCGTGGACAGGATGCTTGCGATGGTAAGAGAAGCCGGAACTTATACGGGTGAATTTGAGGGGCGCTTTCAGGAAGGCTTTTTTCATGCTCTCCCCTTTTTCATTCCAGTAAACATTGCCGCCGTCCCCCTGGTCGAACATCACGGCCTGCAGCTGCTTGCCGTCCCTTTCAAAAACGGCATACGGTATACCTGAAATACCGATTATCTCCCCTTCACATATTCTCTGGTCGTACAAAACGCGGAAGCGGTCCCCTTTCTGGAGGCCAAAGAAATCCACCGTCCAGGCGTAAATCTCCGACAGTTCGGAAATCATCAGCGGGGAGACCCCGGCGGCGACCATATCGTTCCAAAGAGAGCTCTTTATAGTGACATCGGCAACGCTGCGGACAATTTTTACCGGTCTTGCCACCCTGTATGCATAAAGACTGTCGATGCAGTGGAAAACCACCATGTTCACCTTGTCCTGGTTATACACCAGATACCGGACATGGCGGACCTCTGTGGAATCGGCGTTAAAATAAGCGTTCCAGGTATTTCCGACCCTTATTTTACGCACTTCAAACACCGAATCCGTGGCCTGCACAAGGTTATAGGCCTCCTGGTTGTCAAGCCCCAGACGAAGCAAAAGTTTGGTAAAATTCTCTCCGCTTCGGATACTTCCGGAGATTACGTCAAAGGAATCAGTACAAAAGCCCAGCGGATACACTGTATCCCTGAGCTCTATAGCGTCAGTGGTGCCGCCGCCGTGAATGTCACCGGAACAACCGGTACAGGAGGGGAACAACAAACCGGACAGTATTGCAGTCACCACTGTTATTAACAATATGTAAGAGGTCTTGGACTTCATGCGAAAATATTTCCGCTAAAATACGCATAAAATCCGGAAAAACCTAAAAAGCGAACTTGTATCCTATCGCAAACGTCGGGGCGAAAGCATAGGGAGTCACATTCCGGAAGCCCGTGGGGGTTTGTGAGGACGGGCGAAGAAAAGGAATCTCCATATACTATGGAGTAAGAAGACGCCGGCCATGAAAGGCCCGGATCAGTTAGGGTAACGATGGTTTCTGTACCGTTGTTCCTTCACAGGGATACCAAATACACGATGTTTTACCTGTTTTGCAACGACTGTGCCAAAAAGGAACATTTTTTGCATACAATAAACAACAAATTTTGGGACAGTCAGGTATATTTTATGTATCTTTGCGGTCCCGATTAACTCTAAATTTAAGAAATGGAAAAATTGAACAAACCCGCCATCCTGGTTGTTGACATGCTCAATGACTTTGTAACAGGCGCCATCGGCTGCGACAGAGCAAGGGAAATTGTTCCTGCAACCGCAACTCTTCTTGATGCTGCCCGCAAGGCAGGCGTTCCCGTTATTTACTGCAATGACGCACACCTTCCCGGCATAGACCGCGAGCTCCAGATTTGGGGAGACCACGCAATCGTAGGAACAAAAGGAGCAGAAGTTATTCCTGAGCTTACTCCCCGGGAGGGAGACTTCGTAGTTCCCAAGCGCAGGTACAGCGGCTTCTTCCAGACAGACCTTGACATCCTTCTCAAGGAGCTTGGCGTCAAGACTGTAATTATCACAGGACTGCACACCCATATGTGCTGCCGCCATACCGCTGCAGATGCATACTGCCTTGGTTATGACGTAGTATTTGCAAAAGAGGCTACCAACTCTTTCACAGAGCATGATTACCAGTACGGTCTTGAGTACGCCAAGACCTGCTACGGAGCACCTGCATGCACAAACGAAGAGCTTATAGCAGCTTTCTAAGATTGCAGAATAATTTGAAAAGGTCCGGTTTTTAAAAATCCGGGCCTTTTTTTTGCTTTTTCCACCAATATTTCCTACCTTTAAAAGTTGAAGTTGATAATCAATAAAAACCACAATATGAACGACAAATTGCAACAGCTGACAGACAAACTCTACAACGAGGGACTGTCCAAAGGCAAGCAGGAAGGAGAAGCCATTCTTGCGGAGGCCCGCAAAAGGGCGGAGGAAATCATCGCCCAGGCAAACAGGCAGGCAGATGAAATCATCGGCAAGGCAAAGGCAGACGCAGAGGACTATCGGCACAAGATAGAAAGCGATGTCAAGATGGCATCGGCACAGAGCCTGCAGGCCACAAAGAAAGACATTGAAAATCTTATCGTGGGCAAGATTGCGGCGGAACCGGTAAAAAAGAACCTGGAGGACGGCGCATTCCTGAAAGAGGTTATCAAGGAAGTTGCCGGGAAGTTCAGCGCAGAGAATCCTGCGGACCTGGCGCTTGTCCTGCCGGAAAAACTCCAGAAAGAGCTTGAGCCCTTCGTTGCAGGAGAACTCGCAAAGACCCTGGGCAAAGAAGTCAAGGTAAGCTTCACCAAGAAGATTGCCGGCGGCCTCACAATAGGCCCCGCAGACGGAAGCTGGTTCGTTTCCCTGACGGAAGACACCTTCAGCGAGCTCATTGGCGAATACATGCGCCCCGCCACAAGGAAACTGCTTTTTGGAGAGAAGTAAGCTTCAGGCAATGGACAATTACGAGTACATAATAGCTTCGCTCCCGGACTTTACCGCAGACAAAGGACCGTCGGCAGAGACCCCGGAGGAAATCACGGAATTCGTACGCAGCCAGCTGGAGGAAAAGGACCTTGTTCTTGAAGAGACCCTGGAAAACGGCTGGAAGGACGAAAACCTGAACAAGGAGTTCTACGAGCAAGTCCTGTCCTGCAAAAACAGGTTCCTGAGGGAGTACTTCGGCTTTGACCTTGCCGTGCGCAACGCCAAGGTCCGTCATCTCAACAAGGCTCTCGGGCGCCCGGAAGGGACCGATATCTTCATGGAACAGGAGGATCCGGACACAGAGCTGGAATCCACCCTGGACAAGATTTACGAGGACAACGACATCCTTGCCAAGGAAAGGGCGATTGACCGTCTTTTCTGGGAGAAAATCGACGATATCACAACCTTCGATTACTTTGACATCGACGCAATCCTGGGTTTCCTTGCCAAACTGCACATTACAAGCAGGTGGATGGCCCTTGACGAGTCTAACGGCAGGGCCCTGTTCCGCCAGCTTACACAGGAAGTCCAGAGCACGTTCAAAGGTGTGAATTATAAAGAGAATTAAATAAAAAACAACAAGATATGGCTAAGACAACAGGCACAGTAACCGGCATCGTTTCCAACCTGGTCACCGTCCTTGCAAACGGCCCTGTAGCAGAAAACGAACTCTGCTACATCACCACGGAAGGCACCCGTCTGATGGCGGAGGTCATCAAGGTGAACGGCAAGTACGCACAGGTGCAGGTCTTCGAAAGCACGCGCGGTCTCAAAAACGGGGACCAGGTGGAGTTCGAGGGCAAGATGCTGGAGATAACACTAGGACCGGGTCTGCTCCGTGGAGTTTACGACGGACTCCAGAACGACCTCACATCCATGGAAGGAGTCTTCCTCAAAAGGGGCGAATACACAGAGCCCATCAACCGTGAAACCCTTTGGGATTTCACTCCCCTTGCCAAGCCGGGCGACAAAGTAGCCGCCGCAGACTGGCTGGGAGAGGTCAAGGAAGGATGGCTGCCCCACAAAATCATGGTACCGTTCTCTTTCAAGGGTGAATTCACCGTCAAATCCGTGGCGCCGGCCGGCAGCTACAACGTAGACAAGGAGATTGCCGTGCTCACCAATGAAGACGGGGAAGACGTTCCCGTAACCATGACACAGAAATGGCCCGTGAAAGTAGCCGTCAAAGCATACAGGGAAAAGCCCAGGCCGGACCGCATCATGGAAACCGGAGTCCGTGTGATCGACTCCTTCAACCCCATCGCAGAAGGCGGTACAGGCTTCATTCCGGGCCCCTTCGGCTGCGGAAAAACCGTACTCCAGCACGCAATCGCAAAGCAGGGAGAAGCCGACGTCATAGTTATGGCCGCCTGCGGTGAGCGTGCAAACGAGGTGGTGGAAATCTTCACAGAGTTCCCTGAACTCATCGACCCTCACACCGGCCGCCACCTGATGGAAAGGACCACCATCATCTGCAACACTTCCAACATGCCGGTAGCAGCCCGTGAGGCATCGGTATACACAGCGATGACAATTTGCGAATATTACAGGGCGATGGGACTGCGCTGCCTGCTCCTTGCAGACTCCACCTCCCGTTGGGCACAGGCCCTCAGGGAGATGAGTAACCGTATGGAGGAGCTCCCCGGCGCCGATGCTTTCCCGGTAGACCTTTCTTCCATCATATCCAACTTCTACGCACGCGCGGGCATGGTTATATTGAATAACGGCCAGAGGGGCGCCGTTACCTTCATCGGTACCGTATCCCCTGCCGGCGGTAACCTCAAGGAGCCCGTAACAGAATCCACAAAGAAAGCAGCCCGCTGCTTCTACGCTCTTGAGCAGAACCGCGCAGACCAGAAACGCTATCCCGCCGTCAACCCCATCGACTCATATTCCAAATACCTGGAGTACCCGGAAATCAAGGAATACCTGGACAAGACAGTTGAGGAAGGCTGGGTAGAGCGCATCGGCAAGGCAAAGAATATCGTGCGCCGCGGCCGCGAAGCCAACGACCAGATAAACATCCTGGGAGATGACGGCGTACCGATGAGCTACCACGAGACCTTCTGGAAGAGCGAACTTATAGACTTCTGCTTCCTGCAGCAGGACGCCTTCGACGAGATTGACGCCCTCTGCCCTATCGAGAGGCAGAAATTCATGCTGGACCTCATCCTTGACATCTGCGACAGGAGCTTCGACTTCCAGGACTTCGAGGCCTGCCGCGACTGGTTCAAGAACCTTATCAACCTGCTCCGCCAGATGAACTATTCACCCTGGAAGAGCGAGGCCTTCAATTCATACCGCGATCAAATCACTAAACTGGTAGAAAACAATGGCAACTAAGGCATATCAAAGGGTTTACACCCAACTGGAGGCCATCACCAAGGCAACCGTTTCACTCAAGGCAAAAGGCGTTTCCAACGACGATCTTGCAATTGTAGACGGACGCCTTGCCCAGGTGGTACGTACAAAAGGTGACCTTGTCACGCTCCAGATTTTCTCCGGCACGGAAGGCATTCCTACAAACGCAGAGGTCAAGTTCCTTGGCGCGCCTCCTACCCTTAAAGTGAGTGATCAGCTTTCCGGACGTTTCTTTGACGCTTACGGACATCCTATCGACGGCGGCCCTGAGGTAGAGGGTGAAGAAAGGCAGATCGGCGGTCCGTCGGTGAACCCGTACAAACGCCGTCAGCCGTCGCAGCTCATCCCTACCGGCATCGCCGGCATCGACCTCAACAACACCCTGGTATCGGGGCAGAAGATCCCATTCTTCGCAGACCCGGACCAGCCTTACAACCAGGTGATGGCCGATGTCGCACTGAGGGCCGATGTCGACAAGATTATCCTTGGCGGAATGGGTCTTTCCAACGACGATTACCTTTTCTTCCGCCACAGTTTCGAGGCTGCGGGCGCCCTTGAAAAGATTATCTGCTTCGTGAACACCACGGAGGAGCCCCCGGTTGAACGTCTGCTCATCCCGGACATGGCCCTTACGGCCGCAGAATACTTTGCAGCGGACAAGAATGAAAAAGTCCTTGTGCTGCTCACCGACATGACGCTGTACGCCGATGCCCTTTCAATCGTGAGCAACCGTATGGACCAGATTCCTTCCAAGGACAGTATGCCGGGTTCCCTTTATTCAGACCTTGCAAAAATATACGAGAAAGCAGTACAGCTGCCCTCGGGAGGTTCCATCACCATCATAGCCGTTACCACGCTGAACGACGGAGACATCACCCACGCCATCCCGGACAACACGGGTTATATCACTGAGGGTCAGCTCTTCCTTCGCGCTGACTCGGATTCGGGAAAAGTCATCATCGACCCGTTCCGCAGCCTGTCCCGTCTTAAACAGCTGGTTCAGGGCAAGAAGACCCGCGAGGACCACAGCCAGGTTATGAATGCAAGCGTGCGCCTTTACGCGGATGCCCAGAATGCAAAGACAAAGCTGGAGAACGGTTTTGACCTTTCAGACTACGACCACCGCTGCCTTGCATACGCCAAGGAGTATGCCACAAGGCTGCTTTCGATTGACGTTAATATCAAAATCGACGAAATGCTGGACACCGCATGGGAGCTGTTCGCAAACTACTTCTCCCCCGCAGAGACCGGTATCCGCCAGGCATTCATTGACAAGTACTGGAAGAAATAATGGCAATTAAGTTTCAATATAACAAGACGTCGCTGAACAACCTTGGCAAGCAGCTGAAGGTCCGCCAGAACGCTCTCCCTACCCTTCAGAACAAGGAGAGCGCCCTGAGGATGGAGGTGCGCAAGGCCAAGGAGTACTCGGACAAACTTGTTCTTGATCTTGAAGCCAGCCTGCGCAGCTATGATTACCTGGCTGCACTTTGGAACGAATTTGAGCCGGGTCTCATATCCATCAAGGATGTGGAACTGGTTACGGTGAAGGTTGCCGGAGTGAAGACTCCCGCCCTGAAGGACATCACATATGAGATTGCCCCCTTCAACGCCTTTACCAAGCCGGCCTGGTTTGCAGACGGAGTGGCCATTCTTAAGGAGATCTCCAGACTTGGAATCGAGTCCGAGGTCTACAAGGAGAAAAGCCGCATCCTGGAGTTCCAGAGGAAAAAGACAACCCAGAAGGTGAACCTGTACGAAAAGGTTCAGATTCCCGGTTACAAGGAGGCCATCCGCAAGATCAAGCGCTACATGGAGGACGAGGAAAACCTTAGCAAAGCATCGTCAAAGATAGTCAAGAGCCGCCACGCCGCGGAAGAAGAGGAGGAAGCCGTATGATTTCAAAAATGACAAAATACTCCTTCATCCTCCTGAGCGGGGATAAGGAAAGCTTCCTTGAGAAGCTTGGCGCCCTTGGCCTTGTAGACATAGTGCGTTCCGCCAAACCGGTGGACGAGCGTTCTTCGCAGCTGCTGTCAGAGACAGATTCTCTTCGCAAGGCGATCGACATACTGGAAAAGGCCGACGGCATCGCAGAAGGCAGCATTTCCACATCGGATCCAAAGGCCGATGTCTACGCTGCGGTAGATGAAATCGACGCTGCAAAAGCCGCCCTGGACAAAGCGGAACAGGACTGCAAAAGGATTCTTCCATGGGGAGAATTCCAACCGGAAAAGATATCGGCCCTGGAAAGGTCCGGCTGCAAAGTCCGTTTCTATGAGGTAGCTAAAAAGCAGTTCAAAGAGAGCTGGAACGAGTTCGCGCCCGTAACCGTTATCTCCGATGACGGTGTAAAGGTGCGCTTTGTGACAGCCTCCGACGCAGCATCGGACTACAACTTCCCTGTTCCTGGTATTCCCGCACCGGAGATGAGCGGCAAGGAAGCCCTGGCCGCAAAAGGACTCTGCGAAGACAGGCTTAAAACAGCAACGGAGAAGCTTCTGTGCCTGAAATCCAGCCTGCCTGCGCTTAAGTCTTCATATAAGAAATCGCTGGTGGATCTTGACCGTTATCTGGCCGCTACAACGTCGGAATCGGCAGCGGAAGAAACGCTGTGCATTTACACCGGCTTTGCTCCCACGGAGAACGACAGCCAGCTGAAGGAAGCCTTCGAATCGATGGAGGATGTTTTCTTCCTCCGCGAAGATGCCACAGTGGAAGACCGGCCCCCTATCAGCCTCAAGAACAATAAGTTCACCCGGATGTTCACCGTACTTACAGACATGTACGGACGCCCGGAATACAACGGCTTCGACCCTACACCCTACATATCGGTATTCTTCATGCTGTTCTTTGCCTTCTGCATGGGAGACGCGGGATACGGACTTGTACTGATCGGCCTGGGTCTGCTGCTGCGCAAGGCAAAAGGCTTCGCCTCTTTTGCTCCGCTGGTTGTTACATTGGGCGTTGCAACCACGGTTATCGGATTCCTGTTCCATACCTTCTTCTCAATGGACATCGCAGAATGGGAAATCTTTGCTCCCGTGAAGGGGGTTTTCCTGCCGTCCAAGATTGCGGGGTATGACGGCACGATGGTTCTGGCCATCCTGGTGGGTATCCTTCATATCTGCCTGGCCCTTATAGTCAAGACCGTCTATGCCACAAAGAATCACGGATTCCTGGGTTCCCTTGGCACATGGGGCTGGACGCTGCTTATTGTAGGCGGCGTGATTGTGGGCGGTCTCTCCCTGGGAGGCGTGCTTGACGCGGCCGTAACAAAATGGATTGTCATCGCAATAGGCATACTGTCTGCGCTTGGAATCTTCTTCCTGAACGACCTGCATCGCAACCCGCTGATTAATGTGGGGGCAGGTCTCTGGGAGACATACAATACCGCTACAGGCCTTCTGGGAGACGTTCTCAGTTACCTGCGACTTTACGCGCTGGGCCTTGCCGGAGCCATGCTTGGCTTCGCCTTCAACGACCTTGGTGCCAAGGTCCTGGGAGACGGCGCCATTCTAAATTGGGTATTCTTCATACTGATTGTGCTGATAGGCCATGTTCTCAATATGGCCATGGCCGTACTGGGAGCCTTCGTGCATCCCCTCCGACTCAACTTCCTGGAGTTCTTCAAGAATTCCGGATACGAGGGCGGCGCACGCATCTACGATCCTTTGAAAAATACCGCTGAAGAAGAAAATGAATAAAATATAAACAAATAAAAATCAAAAAGTTATGACACTTGAAACAATTCTCGGTTACCTTGGCCTGGGCCTTGTTCTGGCTTTGGCAGGTATCGGCAGTGCAATTGGTACAACCATCGCCGGCAATGCGGCAGAAGGTGCACTTAAAAAGAAACCGGAAGGCTCCGGTAACTACATGGTGCTGTCCGCACTCCCTGCTACACAGGGTATCTACGGCTTCGTGGCATTCTTCATGCTGCTTGGCAAATTGAAGGTAGACCCTGCAATGGGTCTCGTAATCTTCGGAGTAGGCGTGAGCGTAGGTCTGGTCTGCATGATTTCCGCTATCCGTCAGGGTAAAGTTTGCGCCAACGGTATCGTAGGCGTAAGCCAGGGACACGATGTGTTCACCAACACTCTTATCTACGCAGCTCTCCCTGAGTTCTACGCAATCCTTGGTCTGGTCGGCGCCCTCATGGTATAAGCCCCGGACACAAATTATTTCACCAAAAGAAAGGAATAGATTATCCGTCTGTCGCTTAACAGGTTTAATCGGGTTTTACAAAGTGGTTGTAGAGGCGGGTGAGGGTGCCATTGATGATGTTCTGGTCACCGTCGCCATCTACCTTGCAGCCACTGCTTATCATCACAAAACCAAAGCTGCGATCAGGGGCGAAATACATGGCACTGCGAAGCCCGTAGGCACCGCCGGTATGGCCGATCAGCTCCACACCCTCTACACGTTTGTCGCTGTGATTGATAGCCAGGCCGTAATTCTCCTCAGAAGAACGCGGCGTCTGCATGGACCTTGAATGCTCCTCTGAAATCAGCCGGACACCGTCCGGAGACGTGCCGAATCCCATATGCATCATCATGTAGCGGGCAAGGTCGCAGGCAGAAATCTTCATTCCGCCCGTAGGAGAAAAGACCGGAGTATCGTATCCGAACCTGTAATTTGCAATACGCTCGCTGCGGGGTGCGTAAGCATCGGTCTGTTCTACCATGGCATCGGCCTTGGCATCATAGGAATATAGTTTCACAAAACGGGAAGCATCCAAAGAATCTACACAATAGCCGCCATAAAGGCCCAGAGGTTCAAGGACATGGTGGACAACGTATTGGTCGAACCGTTCTCCGGACAGCTTTTCAATGAAAGTACCCACCATATTGTAGTTAAGGTTGCAGTACTCGTAACCGGCACCGGGCTCATAGTCATTGTAGCACTTTGCCCAGTCCGGATTAACCTCCGGGTTGATGACATCAAGGGTAAAATAGCCCTGGCTGTCATTCAGGCTGGAAGTGTGGGACATCAGGAGTTCCAGGGTGATAACCTTGTCCGGGAACTTGGGATTGCGGACTGTGAAACCGGCAAGCTCGCTTACGTCAGTATCAAGGGAAACGAGTCCCTTCTCCACCAGCTGAAGCATGGAAACAGCGCTGAAAGACTTTGAAATGGAAGCAATCCTGAAAAGGGAATTATCCTGCACAGGTGCCTGAGTTTCAATATCTGAAACACCAAAGTTAGCATGGTATACAATTTTGTTATCCTTGACCACGGCAACCGCCAGGCCTACATTGCCCATCTGTGCGCGATAGGCTTCAATATCCTCTTCAAATGCTTGTTCACGGCTCTTGCCGCAGGAAACCAAAAGAACTGAAATTGTTAATGCAAAAAAGATAATCCTCTTCATGACTTAAATGTTTTCTACAAAAATAGTGATTTTTTATTACAAAGTTCTGAGGTTTATTGATTATCTTAGCGGTGATGGAAGGAAAAAGATATATAAAAGTGGTCGTCCCGCTAAGGCTGGACTGGCAGCCCTATTACCTTCTGCCGGACGGAATGGATGTGCGCCGAGGCAGCAGGATTAAGGTTTCATTCGCCGGCCGCAGCTACAGCGGAGTGGTATGGGAGACCGACTGCCCCGCCCCTTCCAAAGAGACAAATGTCAGATACGCCGATGCAGCCGAGCCGCTCCCGGACATTACGGAGAACGAACTCAAGCTCTGGAAGTTCATAGCCGACTACTACCTGTGCACGATCGGCGAAGTCTACAAAATAGCCTGCCCCACAGGGATCGTCCGCTATGACAGGTCCGCAAAACTTGCCAAACTAAGGGAGTCCCTTGACGACAAGATTGCCAAGGCCGATGCCGCCCGTGACGGCACAAAGAAAAAAGCCGCACTGCAGGAGGCCATTGCAAACCTTCAATCCCAGATTGCCCTGCTGGACGACACCCTGCCTTGGGAGCCCGTCCAGACAAAACTGAGCAAAGCCCAGACGGAAGCCCTTGGAGCCATCAGAAAGGCATTTATCGATGGCCGGCCCGCCCTTCTGGACGGGGTAACCGGCTCCGGGAAAACAGAAGTCTATATTACCCTGGCGAGCGAAGCCCTGGCCCAGGGCCGCAACGCGCTGATACTGGTCCCGGAAATTGCCCTGAGCGGGCAGTTGGAAGCCCGGCTCCAGGCATACTTTGGCCCGCGCCTCTACACATACCACTCCGCAGAAACCGCCGTTCAGAGAAGCATCGTGACCGATGCCGTCAGGAAAAAGCCCTACGTTGTCCTGGGAACAAGGTCCGCCATCTTCCTGCCCCACACCAACCTTGGGCTGGTTGTAGTAGACGAGGAGCACGACGGCGCTTACAAGCAGGACTCCGCGCCCAGGTACAACGGTCGCGACTGCGCCGCCGTCCTTGCCTCCCTTCACAGCGCCCGTTTCCTGCTGGGCTCCGCCACCCCTTCTCTGGAAACCCTGTATAACTGCAATACCGGCAAGTACGCCCGTATCTCATTGAAAGAGAGATACTTCGGCAGCTCCGCCGCAAAAGTGGAAATAGTAGATACAACTGCGGAATACAAGAAAAACGGCATGGTTGGCAGCTTCTCAAGAAAGCTGGCGGACCAAATCAAAAAGACGCTGGCCGCTGGCGGCCAGGTACTTATCCTGAGAGCTCGCCGGGCCTATTCCACCGCCGTCCAGTGCACCCAGTGCGGAGAAATCATAAAATGCCCGCACTGCAACGTCCCCATGAGTTTCCATAAAGACACCGGCAAATTGGTCTGCCATTATTGCGGCGCCAGGAAAACGCTGGAAGCCTGCCCCTCATGCGGCGGGATGCTTCAAGGCATCGGCTCAGGCACACAGAAAATAGAAGAAGAGACATCGGCCCTTTTCCCTGAGGCCAGAATCGCCCGGCTGGACGGGGACACACCGGCACCCGCCCGCAAAGAAATCACGGAAAGCTTCGCCAATGGCCGGCTGGATATCCTCATTGGCACACAAATGCTCGTTAAGGGTTTCGATTTTCCGGGGTTGCAACTGGTCGCTGCAATCGGCGCAGACAGCCTGACAGGCCTCATGGACTTCCGGGCCGACGAAAAGGCAGTCCAGATTCTTTCCCAGCTTCGCGGACGCGCCGGCAGACGCGGCAATTCCGGCATGCTGGTTATCCAGACTTCCCGCAGCTCGCATCCCGTTTACAAACTGCTCGCGGGTCTTTCCGGGGCAGAAGACTTCGAGTCGGAAATGAACGCCCAGAGACAAGCCTTCGGCTATCCGCCATATACCAGAATGACGGATCTGATACTTCAGGACAGTTTTGAGGCCCGCCTGGACAACCTCTCCATGCTGCTCGCGCTCCGGCTCAGGCAAAGCGGCATAGGCACCGTCCTGGGCCCTTTCCCACCGCAAATAGACAGAATCGCCGGCAAATTCATCCGCCAAATCAGGATCACCATGCCACGCGACAAACAGCTCGCCATAGCCAAAGAAAAGCTCCGCAGCATTGTCGCCGACTTCGAAACCTTCCATAAATGGTCTGCCCACATCGCCATCGACGTTGATCCCCAGTAGAAGGTGGTAAACCTGCCATAGTATCGTAAAACAGCTTGGTATAGTAAACCTGCCCTGATATCCAAAAGCCATGGACCCATATTATTTGGCTTTTGGATATCAGGGCAGGTTATTAATTATCGAATCTCTGTATTAATTTATTAGAGTCTATATATTTGAATCTTTTGACAGAAATAAGTATATTTGCAGGTTGCATAATGTACAATTTTTGCAGGAAATACAACTTTGCTAGAAAATAAAGAAAAATTATATGGGTAAAGTCATAGCAATAGCCAACCAGAAAGGCGGAGTAGGCAAAACCACAACGGCCATAAACCTAGCCGCATCCCTGGCAGTATTGGAAAAAAAGGTCCTGATCATAGACTCAGACCCGCAGGCCAATACCACATCCGGCCTTAACTTTTCCCCGGAAAACGACCAGAAAAGAACCCTATACGAGGTCCTCATCGGGCAGCTGAACATAAGCGACGCCCTTATCCAGACAGAAATGAACAACCTGCACATGATTCCCTCCAACATCAACCTTGTCGGAGCAGAAATCGAAATGCTGCAGCTGGATAACCACGAATCCATAATGAAGTCCGCCCTGGACACCATTAAAGACGACTACGACTACGTAATCATCGACTGCTCCCCCTCACTGGGCCTCATCACAGTTAACGCCCTGGTCGCATCCGACTCCGTCATAATCCCCGTCCAGCCGGAATTCTTCGCTCTTGAAGGCCTTGGAAAACTGCTCCAGACCATCAGGATAGTCCAGAACAGCCTGAACCCGGAGCTCACCATCGAAGGCTTTGTAGTGACGATGTTTGACGGCCGAACCAAAGTACACACACAGGTTGTAGGAGAGCTCCGCGAGCACTTCAAGGACATGGTATTCAAGACCATCATCCAAAGGAACATCCGCCTGTCCGAAGCCCCCTCACACGGCAAACCCATCATCCTTTACGACGTGATGAGCAACGGAACAACCAATTATTTAAACCTTGCAAAAGAGGTGCTCCAGCGCAACTCTGAATACCCTCTTGACGATGAAGGAGAAGACTATGAATAAACCGGTACACGGCCTTGGAAAAGGCCTCGGCGCGCTTCTTGGCGACGTCGACAGCGTTCAGACACTCCGCAAGCCGATCGGCTATGTCAACAAACAGATAGCAGGCTCCAAGGAGCCCCAGGACACATCGGACATACTCCGCATCCCTATCGACATGATAGAACCCAACCCCTTCCAGCCCAGGATGTCATTTGACAAAGAGGCACTGGAAGAGCTGGCGGAATCCATCCGCACCTTCGGCCTGATACAACCCGTAACCGTACGCAACAAAGTTAACGGCAAGTATCAGATAATCAGCGGAGAACGCCGCTACCGCGCCTGCCGCCTGGCCGGGCTAGACATGATTCCCGCATACATCCGCGCCGCCAACGACCAGGGAATGCTGGAGATGGCCATCGTAGAGAATATCCAGAGAGAGAACCTGGACCCTATAGAAGTAGCCATGAGCTACCGCCGCCTCATAGAGGAATGCAATCTTACACAGGAGCAGATGGCAGAGAGAGTAGGCAAGAAACGCGTTTCCGTTACAAACTACCTGCGACTTCTCAAACTCCCCGCAAAGGTTCAGCACGACATCAAAGTAGGCCTGCTGAGCGTTGGCCACGCCAAAGTCCTGCTCTCCGTTGAAGACCCCATGCTCCAGGAGCAGCTCTGCGACCTCGTAATAAAGAACGACATGAGTGTACGCGCCCTTGAGGACAAGCTCAAGAAGCTGGCCAAAGGGGAAGAAGAGCCCGCACCCGCCAAGGAGCAGGAACTCCCGGACGACTATTACAGGGTACTCGAACACCTTGGAAAATACTTCGGAAACAATATAAGCCTCAAGCGTTCCGCCAACGGCAAAGGTACAATGACGGTTAGGTTCGACTCCGACAGCGAGATGCAAGCCTTCCTTAAAGCACTGGAGGACTCAGGGATTTAACCGATGCGAAGACTGTTCCAAATATCCCTGCTGGCTTTGTCGCTCCTGGTTTTCAGCCAGGTGTTTTCCCGTGCGCAGAACGGAGAGAGCGGCTTCCGCAAGGATGCCTTCACACAAAGCTACAACCAGGATACGTTAAGCCGCAAGGACACATCGGACGTACTGTTTTCCTTCAAGGAATACTTCGGTGCGCTTGGCCACAAGAACGAAATCGGCAACGGAAAACTCTTCGGCGGCTCAATGTTCTTCCTTGGCGGCCAGCAAATCTACAATAAAGACTATTGGAAGCTGCCGCTGGTCTATGGCGCCATCGGCACAGGAATAGGACTGGGGATAGCATACAACAAGAAGTGGCATTCCACAGGGGACGAATCCTTCCGTAAAACCAGGAACTGGTGCTTCGCAGGGGCCGGAATCGCCTATTGGTGCATGCTGATGGACGGTACCATCAATTACAACAGGGGCCACGAAGACACCCATACAAGGGCCTCCAAAGCCACTGTATATTCCCTGCTGCTGCCGGGCCTGGGACAGATTTACAACAAAGAATACTGGAAGATTCCCGTCTACTATACCGGGCTTCTGTTCACGGCCAGCTATTATGTACACTGGAACAAGAACTACCACAGGTACAAGAGGATCTACAACGAGATTACGGACCCGGACATTGAATATACAGGCCGCCTGCAGGAGTCCACGGCCCTGTATTACAGGAACATTTCCCGCCGCTACAGGGACTACTTCGTTGCGGGATTTATTGCCGTTTATCTGTTGCAAGTAATTGATGCAAACGTATTTGCATTCATGCAGAACTTTGAGGTCGATGACAATTTGTCCATGAGCGTAGGCCCTGCCGTGCTGCCCCCGGACAACGTTTTTGCAAGCAACGGTTTCCCCGCCCCCACGGTTGGAATGAGAATAGGAATTACCTTTTAACAACAATAGAAAATGAGAATATTCGGACAGATTCTGACACTTGTCGCAGCAGCAGGCGTAGTCGCCGGTTGCGCAGTTACATCGGGAAATTCATTGAAGAGTGAAAACACAAGGCTGCGCAAAGAAATCGCTGAACTGAAGACACAGGTAGAGGATCTTTTGTCCGAGCGCGAGGCCACTGACAGCATCGCAGAGGAAATGATCAAGGTCTACGGGGAAAACGAAGACCGCTCCTACACCCAGGAAGAGGTGGACAGCCTCCTGAACCTCTGGTACCTGCACCGCCAGGCCGGCGGGACTGAGTCCCTCCTTGCCGCGGAAACGGAAAAATTTTCCTCCAACGTACCGGACAGCGTTTTTATCAAACGCCTGGCCTCCATCAACTCCTTCATCACCCTTCCCTACAACGAGACAGTCCGCAACTTCATTATCCTCTACGCAGAGAAAATGCCCTCCAAGATGGCCAGCATGCTTAGCCTGTCGGAATACTACTTCCCCATCTTCGAAGAAACGCTCAATGCATACGATATGCCGCTGGAACTCAAGTACATGGCCATCATCGAGTCCGCCCTCAACCCTACAGCAGTTTCAAGGGCAAGGGCAAAAGGCATGTGGCAGTTCATCTACAACACCGCAAAATCCTACGGCCTCAAAATCAACTCCTATGTTGATGAGCGGTTCGACCCTGTCAAGTCCGCCGATGCAGCCGCAAGGTACATGAAAGACGCATACGACATCTTCGGGGACTGGAGCCTGGCGATTTCGGCATACAACTGCGGATTCGGAAATGTGAGCAAAGCCATCCGCAGGGCCGGGGGAAAAAGGGACTTCTGGTCTATCTACCCATATCTGCCCAGGGAAACCAGAGGTTATATGCCCGCCTTCGTGGGAGCGATGTACGCCTTCAATTTTTACAAAGAGCACGGTATTCGTCCCGATGTTTCCCCACTGCCGCCGCACGTAGACACATTCTACATCAAGAAAAACCTGCACTTCAAGCAGCTGTCAGAGGTTGTGGGCGTACCGGAAAGCGACCTTCGCAATCTTAACCCGCAGTATATCAAGGACATAATCCCCGGAAACGAGGGCCCGTGCATACTGCGCCTTCCGTCCAGGTTTGCAAGCACCTTCATCGACTGCGAAGATTCCGTTTACACATACAAGGTTCAGGAGATATTCTCCCCCGCTACCCTTGCCGATATCCATACCGGTTCTTCAAGGGATTACGACAGGGTTGTCTACAAGGTTAAAAAAGGTGATTACCTTGGCAAGATTGCGGCCCGACATCATGTGACTGTGGCCCAGATAAAAAAGTGGAATAACCTGAAGAACAATAATTTGCGCGTAGGGCAAAGGCTGGAGATTTATCCCAATGGTAAAGCCCCGGCAAAGGCATCCGCAAAGCCCGCGGAAAGCAGCAAGAGTTCCGGCAACCAGGACGGATATACAGTCTACAAAGTAAAGAAGGGCGACACCCTGTCAAAGATTGCCGCAAAGTATCCCGGAATCTCTGCCAAGAACATCATGGACTTCAATGGCATGAAGAACAGTAAGATCAACGTAGGTCAGAGGATTAAGATTCCTAACAAGTAAATTCTTCACTTCGTTTGCAGATTCTTCACTTCGTTCAGAATGACAATGGGTTGTAAAGTCAAATTTATAGCGATTTTTGCAGGGCTGCTGACCATGCTGCCGCTCGCTGCGCAGTCAGGGAAGGATTTATCCCTGAAATACGGGCTTGACTTCCTGTACCACTTTGACAACAGGGAATTCTCTTCCTCAAGCGACAAGGTAACCCGTTCATATACAGAGCATTCCGCAGTTCTTGTTCCCACAGTAGGCATACAGGTAAGGCAGAGCGGAAACGTCCTGCATTCCCTGAATGGAGGAATCGACTTCCAACACGATATGGGGTCACAGACTTGGAGGCACACAGCAAAAGAAGGCATCCTTTACTATCAGGCCGATGTTATTTCAGAAAAAGGCTTGTTCCAGGGCCTTGCAGGCATCTTTCCCCGCCGAAGCCTTGAAGGAAACTATTCTGAAGCCTTTTTCTCAGATTCCCTTCTCTTTAACGACAGGAACCTTGAGGGCGTGCTCCTCAAATGGAAAAGCCGCAGTTTTTATGCGGAACTTGGCTGCGACTGGATGGGAAAAGAAGGGCAGCAGAGGCGGGAGCGCTTTCAGCTGATATCCGCCGGAAGCTGGCAGGCGACACCGGCCCTGACTCTTGGCTGGACAGGCCTCTTCTATCATTATGCGGGTTCAAAAGTGGCCCCTGGGGTGGTTGACAACCATCTTCTGGAGCCCTGGATTAAGGCCGATGCCGCCAGGATTGCCCCCTGGTTCAACGAGCTGTCACTTCAGGCGGGACTTCTTGTTGGCTACCAGAGAAACCGCAAAGTGCAGCGGGACCCGGATATTCCGGCTGGCGGGGAATTCACCATTACTGCCAGGCATAAGAAACTGACTTTCAAGAACATAACATACTTCGGGGACAACCTTCAGGCTATGTATCACCTGCGGGATGAGAGCGATACCATTTACGGTAATAACCTCTATCCCGGACTCCCCTTCTACACCGGTTTTTACAACAGGGCAGAGCTGTCTTGGGAACCGGAAATCGTAAAATACGTAAACCTGCGGCTTGCGGCAAGGGCACACTTCAGCAAAGACGGCTTCCTTGGCTGGCAGCAGCTGGTTTCCGTCCGCTTCAATCTGGAAGGATTTCTCTTCGGGGATTAAAAATTGCAGGCCATGGCAAACCGGACTTCCGGCACCGGCGGCTTTTTCTTTTTCCAATAGCCGGTGTACGACCCTCTGAGATAAAAAGCCAGCTTCCGGTGCCCCGGCAGGCTTATTTTACAGTTCATATATGCCGATACCGCATATCCCCGTCCATAGTAAGCCGGTACAAGGAAGCTTCCCGGAGCGTCCCTTTCGTAACTGTAAAGCCGGTCCGCCCATTTTTCCGCAGAGAACAGCGTTGCCCGCAGCCAGAGAATACCTTTTGACTCTTTCTCAAATGCAGTCTCCAGGTAGGTAAGAAGTCCGTTTCCCGCGCTGTGAACCCAGTTCATCCTCCAGTTTACCTTGAGCCCTGTCCTGCTGAAGCAGAAATCCCCTCTTAAATCTGTACGTACCTTTTCATTGCCGTAGTTGCGTTTCTTGCCTACGGCCCTTAGCTTAAGAATAATTTTACTACCCAGTTTAAATGCGTCGGAGACGCTGATTTTCAACTGTTTATTATCTTTGGAAAAGCGTCTTGCGGCATCGGCGGCAACGGCAAGATCGCCGCGTCCGAAGGACAGTGAAACGCCGGACTCGTCAGATACTTTGCTCCATGTGCGGATAGCCCCGGCGCTCTTGCCTTTGAACGACTTGGGGTAAGACCTTATCTGAAAGCCGATGCGGCTGCGGTCCCCGACGGGGAATACAGCTCCGCCAAGGGCTGCGAGCGCCCTTGAAGCGGGTTCCCAGCAGGCTTCGGCAAAGAAATCCTTACCGCCCAGGCAGAACCTCCCGTCCACGGAAACGGCAGAGTCAAAGCCGGTGACTCCCAGCTGCCCTGCAGGCAGGAGCCAGGTGGCATTTGCGCCCTTAGCGCCACGGAAAAACAGGAACGGGGTAAGCTGCAATCGTCCCAGAGAAACAGTGGCTGCAATTCCGCGCTGCGATGCGCTGCCGTAAGAAGAGGTTCCGGACAGTGGAGAGCCTCTTTTATATAATGACAGCGGGGAGGTCACCCCGGAAAGCGACATTCCGCCCCACATAGCCAGGCCCTGGCCAAACCTCAGGTTCATGCTCCCTGCGACAAGCTTTAAGTTACCCTTGCTCCAACTGCCATAAAAGGCCCAGGTGGAAGGCGGGAACAGCTTTTTGTCTGAATAAACGCTCCTGGCCGCAACCGCGGCGCCGGCGGGGCCGCTGCTGTAAGTAAGGCGGCCCGCCCAGGCCGGCGAGCCGTCCTTCCACAGGAACTTTCCCAGCGCCGAGCCATCCGCCCTGTCCTTTGATTCGCTTCGCGAGGCAAAGGACAGGAACGGCGCCAGCGTCACGGCCATATACTCCCCTATTCCGTCCACCAGCGCAAGTTCCTGTGCAGACAGTATATCGCCCATCCTCTCCCGGTAATCCTCTATCGAAGCAGCCTGGTAAGGAGAAAAGAGGCCCGAGTCGACAAGGCCTGCCCGGCCGGCACAGTTCACCTTCACAGGCCTGGAAATCAGCGATTCAATCTTTAACAAGTCCTCCTCTGACAGTTCCTCCTCACTGCCGAAGAATGTGTAGACTGCCTGTTCCTGGGCCGGACAAGGCACCGGTACGCAGGCGGATGCGGCAAGAACTGCCGCCAAACAAATGATTCTGATAAGTCGTCCCATACAACAGTTTCATGTTGCTTTCTCCCGGAGACATCGGCAAAATAAACAAATAATCAGTTGCAAAACATGAAAGGGGAAAAATTTTGTTAAAATTTATCATAAAAATCGTAAATTTGTGTTTTACAAAATGACACTAACGTCCTATGAAACCGGAAATCAAGCTTCACGACAAGACTTTTGTCCCTTTTATCCCTTACGAGAAGATTATCGCCGCGATTGACCAGGTGGCAGAAAAACTTAACGCAGATTACAAGGATTCGGAGGTTCCGCCGGTACTGCTTTGCATACTGAACGGCTCAATCATGTTCACCGGAGAACTTATGAAACGCCTTGATTTCAACTGCGAACTTATCTCAATGAAGGTATCATCCTACGACGGAACGGAATCCACCGGCAAAATCCGCCAGGTCATGGGACTCACCGGCAGCCTTAAAGGCAAACGCGTCATTATTGTAGAGGACATCGTAGACACCGGCAACACCATCGACTCCCTGGTAAGCATCGCCCGCGGGGAAGGTGCAACCGATGTAAAGGTTTGCAGCATGCTGCTCAAGCCCGATGTATATAAAAAGAACATCCCCATAGACTACGTTGCGATGCGTATTCCCAACGACTTTATCGTTGGATTCGGGCTGGACTACAATGACCTGGGCCGCAATTACAAGGACATTTACGTGCTAAAACAATAACAAGCTATGAAGTACTACATTCTTTTTGGCCCTCCCGGAGCAGGGAAAGGCACACACGCAGGAGCGATTGCAGAAAAATACAACCTCAAACACATTTCCACGGGAGAACTCCTCCGCGCGGAAATCGCCGCCGGCAGCAAGCTGGGACAGGAGGCAAAGACTTTGATAGACGCAGGCTCGCTTGTCCCCGACTCTGTAGTTGAAGGAATGATAGAGAACGCTTTTAACACAATCAAAGGTGTAGACGGCTTCCTTCTGGACGGCTTCCCCCGCAATCTTTCACAGGCCAGGGACCTTGACGCCATCCTTGCAAAACGCGGGGAAAAGGTAACAGCTGTCGTATCCCTGATGATTGACGACGAAGTAATCCGCCAGCGCATCGCCCACCGCGCAGCAATCGAAGGCCGCGCAGACGACGCATCAGAGGCCACCATCACCAACCGTATCAAGACTTATCACGCTCAGACAGAGCCGCTTATCGCCTTTTATAAGGAAGCCGGCAAATACTATGAGTGCGACGGCAACAACGGAACGATAGAGGACAACCGCAACCGCGTCCTGGCCCTTGTAGAATCCATAAAATAGCCCGTACCGGATGGCAGAGAGCAATTTCATAGACTACGTAAAGATATTCTGTGCAAGCGGGCACGGCGGGGCCGGGTCCATGCATCTTCACAGGGCCAAATATGTACCCAAAGGCGGCCCGGACGGCGGAGACGGCGGCCGCGGCGGGCATATTGTCCTCCGTGCAAACCCGCAGTTCTGGACACTTATCCATCTTAAATACCGCAAGGTTGTAAAGGCCGATGCCGGTGAAGCCGGAGGCGCCGCCCTTTGCAAGGGCAAACAGGGTGCCGATATCGTCCTGGACGTGCCTGTAGGCACTGTCGTAAAAGATGCGGAGTCAGAAGAAGTGCTCTTTGAAATGGTAGAGCCGGGAGAGGAAAAGATACTCTGCCGCGGCGGCAAGGGCGGCCTTGGAAACAACAACTTCAAGAGTGCCACCAACCAGACTCCCAGATATGCCCAGCCCGGTGAAGAAGGAGAGGAAGGCTGGTTCATCCTTGAGCTAAAAGTCCTGGCAGATGTGGGGCTTGTAGGCTTCCCCAACGCCGGGAAATCCACCCTGCTGGCATCGGTGACATCGGCAAAACCCAAAATTGCAAATTACGCGTTCACCACACTTGAGCCCAACCTTGGCATCGTAAAATACTACGACGACAAATCTTTTGTGATGGCCGATATCCCCGGAATCATAGAAGGCGCCCACGAAGGTAAGGGCATCGGGCTGCGGTTCCTAAGGCATATAGAGCGTAACTCCGTACTGCTTTTCATGGTTTCCGCAGAGGAAGAAAACGTGAATGCCAGCTACAAGGTTCTGCTAAAGGAACTTAAGGAATACAACCCTGAGCTGCTGGCCAAGGACCGAGTCCTGGCGGTGACCAAATGCGACCTTGCAGACGAGGATGCCCGCAAGAATATCCGCAAGCACCTGCCAAAATCCATCCCCTCCGTCATGATATCATCTGTAACAGGAGAAGGTCTGCCCGAACTCAAAGACCTCCTCTGGAACGCCCTGCAATAATTTATGCTATGACTATAGAAGAGCTTTATAAGGTATATTTAGGTTGCAGCGGGAGAGTGTCTACGGACAGCCGCGCAATCAAGGGCGGAGAACTGTTTTTTGCCCTGAAGGGAGAGAATTTTGACGGCAACGCCTACGCCGCAAAGGCCCTGGAGGCCGGTGCCGCCAAAGCAGTGGTATCCGCCGATGCCGGCCTCTCCGGTGAAGGATTCATCCCGGCAGACGACACCCTGGCCGCCCTGCAGCAGCTGGCCCGTTACCACAGGGATAATATCTTCGGGAAAGATAAACACTTGACAGTCATTGGTTTAACCGGAACCAACGGAAAAACGACCACTAAGGAACTCATCCGTGAGGTGCTGTCCAAAAAGTTCAAGGTAGCCGCAACCCAGGGCAACCTTAATAACGACATCGGCGTCCCTCTGACCATCCTTGGAATGGGACAGGATACAGAAATAGCTGTCGTAGAAATGGGCGCAAGCCATCCTGACGACATCCAAAAGCTTGTAAAGGTATCGGCCCCGGACTTCGGACTCATAACAAATGTAGGCAAAGCCCATATTCTTGGCTTTGGCAGTTTCGAAGGAGTG
>OMVB01000176.1 GCA_900314395.1 uncultured Prevotellaceae bacterium
AGGTTGCGGAAGTAGTCAATGTAGCCGGCAACACGGACGATCAGATCGCGGTACTCATCCGGATGCTTCTGCGCGTCCTTCAGGGTCTCACGGTCGATGACGTTGAACTGCATGTGGTGGCCGCCCATCGCGAAGTAGGAGCGGATCAGCGCGGCGAGATTGTCGATGCCCTTCTCGCCGGCAAGTGCAGCCGGAGTGAACTTCTGGTTGAGCAGGGTGCCGCCGGTCTTGCAGTGTCCCATCTTGGAGCAGGACTTTACAACAGCAGTCGGGCCGTTGATATCGGCTCCCTTTGCCGGGGAAATACCGTCGGCAAGCGGCTTATGGGCAAGACGGCCGCTTGGTGCCGCGATCATGACATCGCCGAAGTATACATGGCAGGTGGTCGGCAGCATGTCGACATGATAGTCGCCGCCGCGGATATTCTTTCTGCCGGTGATATAATCTCTGTACTCATTGAATACGGTGAGCATGATGTCATCGGCGTAATCGTCATCGTTGCCGTACTTCGGTGTCTTGTGGGCAACCAGGTTGAAGATCTCCTCGTGTCCCTCGAAGTTGTCGTTCAGGGCATCGATCAGTTCCTTCATCGTGAACTTCTTCTTGTCGAAGACGTTGTACTTGATGGCGGAAAGGCTGTCGGAGATATCTGCGATTCCTACGCCCTGGATATAGCTGGTGTTGTATCTTGCGCCACCGGCGTTGTAATCCTTGCCTTTCTTGATGCAGTCGTTGGTGCAGATGGACAGGAACGGAGCCGGCATCATGGTGGCGAAGATCTTTTCGATCACGAGGTTGCCGCGCATCTTGACGTCAATGATGTATTCCAGCTGGGTCTTGAATGCCTTCCAGACATCGTCGTAGGACTTGAAGTCCTCAGCTTTTCCGGTGTGCGGGCCGATCTGCTTCTTGAACATCGGGTCATAGCCGTCGTAGAGCGCGAGCTCAAGGCACTTCGGGATGTTGAGATAGCCGGTAAGGATATATGCTTCATTTCCCCATGCACCGGTCTCCACGCAGCCGGAGCAGCCTGCCTGGCGGGCATCCACGAGGGACTTGCCCTGGTTCAGGAGCTCCTGGATCAGCTCGTCGGTATTGTAGAATGCCGGCTGGCCCCAGCCCTGGCGGGCAATCTCGCAGGCTCTCTTGAGGAACTTCTGGGGAGTAACCTTGCTGATCTGAACGTTGGAGTTCGGCTGGTTCTGGCGCATATCTTCCATGCAGTCGAGGATCAGGTAGGAAACGCGGCTTACACCGTCCGTGCCGTCTTCCTTGACACCGCCGGAGTTGATGTTGGCGAAGTCAACATAGGTTCCGGATTCCTTCAGCGTTACGCCGACCTTAACCGGTGCGGGCGAGTTGAAGAGCTTAACCCACAGGCACTCCAGAAGCTCAAGAGCCTGCGTATCGTTGAGGATGCCTTCCTTGGTGTCTTTCTCATAGAACGGGGTCAGATGCTGGTCAAGACGTCACGGGGTAAATGCATCCCACGGATTCAGCTCCAGGGTAACACCAAGGTGGGTGAACCAGTACATCTGGATTGCCTGCCAGTAGGTCTCCGGCTTATGGGCGGGAACAACCTCGCAGTTGTGCGCGATCATTTCCAGCTCTTTCTTTCTCTGCGGATCCTTGCACTCTGCTGCCTTCTCCAGGGCGAGGTCGTGATAGCGCTTGCCGAGGATGCAGATGGCATCGCAGTCGATCGACATGGCCTCGAGCTCCTGCTGCTTCTCCAGAGCCTCAGGATCGTTGTAGAAGTCGAGGTTCGCGATGGCGTCCGCGATTTCCTTCTTGTAGTCCAGATAGCCTTTAATATAGAAGTTCTTGCCGCCGGCGGTGTGACCCGGGCCTCTCTGCTCCATGAACTCGGTGAACATGCCGACCTCGTAGCAGTCTCTCCATTCCTGGGTCATGTTGGCCAGGATGTGGTCGCGGGTTGCACGGCCCTTCCAGTACGGGATGATGACGTCCTCCTGGGTCTTCAGGTCGTCCTCAGTGACGGTGAAGTTCACCAGCTTGCGGTCATTCATGATGTGCATGTCTTCGATGGTGTGGCAGCAGATCTCCGGGAAGGTCGGGGAGCACTGCGGGTCACGGCCCTTTTCACCGACGATCAGCTCATCCTCACCCAGATACAGGGTCTTTTTGCTGAAGTATTCCTTCAGGACCAGGGCACGAAGAACAGGGGTGGAAACCTTGCCCTCATACTTCTTGTAGACCTCGGTCTCGATGACCGCACGCTCAAGATCAATGTGCGGCTGTGTGCTGTGAGAGATTCTTCTCAGTCTCTTGATCCGGTCAGTGCATCCGCGCTCATTGTCCTTTGCGAGGGCATCCGGTGTGGTGATGTTAAATGATGTATCAACCTTTTCCGCCATACGATCAACCTCCTATTTCTGTATTGGCATAGCCATGTTCTTTGAACATGTTTTTAAAATGTTCCATCTGTTCTTTGGGAGGAACGCTCATCTCGTCCTCCATGTAGGGCCTTCCGAGATTCTGGTACTTGCTCTTCCCAAAATCGTGATAGGGCAGGAGACTGACCTCCCTCGGCGTGATCTTTTTCTCCTGGAGAAAACGGATCACTTTTTCCATGAACTGATCAGTCGCATTGACCTTGCCGATGACCGGGATCCGAATAAAGAGGCCGGCGCCGTCCTGGGAAAGCTTTTCCAGATTTTCCAGAATCAGCCGATTGTCCACGCCCATGTACTTTTTGTGTACCTCGGGATCCATCGCCTTGATGTCGTAGAGAAAGACGTCGACATAAGGGAGCAGCCTGCGGAAATTCTCGTAGGGGGCGTACCCGGAGGTATCGATAAATACCGGGATGTCTTCCTCATGAAGCCGACGGCATAGCTCCTCGACAAAATCCATGTTCTGGGTCATCACCTCGCCGCCGGAAAGAGTTACCCCGCCGCCGGACTGCTCGTAGAAGATTTTGTCCTTCTTCGCCTCGCGGACCAGCTCATCCACGGTGTATTTCGTTCCTGCCAGTTCCCG
>OMVB01000080.1 GCA_900314395.1 uncultured Prevotellaceae bacterium
ATTTACAAAACATTTGCTATAGATGTTGCTTATATTATCTCATCGTGATCGGTAATTGTTACGCCCTGTGCCTGCAGTCTTTTCTGCTTCCTGCGGTGCGCATCCTGCTCAAGATAGAGCTTACGATTGTACTGCCAAAACTGTGCCGACAAGACCGTTTCCCGATACTGTACATTGACCTTCATGTCGTCAATAATTTCCCAGCGCGGCTTGGGCATAGTGCTGATGCCGATGGGGAGTTGCTGGTAAAGGCCTTCCGTGTCATGGCCCGGGTGTCTTTTTTGGGGAACTCCCTTCTTACGGAGCCAGAGGCCACGCATTTCTAGAGGTATTGAGCCAGCCTTGCCCTGATGGCAGGGATTGACAGTTTACGGATTGCCCTCATCTTTAATTGGCGCACGCGCTCGCGCGTAAGACTCAATAATTCACTTATCTCTTCCATCGTCATCTGAGCGCATCCAAGGCCGAAGCTGAGTTTAAGAATATCCCTCTCCCGTGGTTCCAGAACTACCATTGCAGTGTTGATATCATTTTGCAATGATTCCTGTTCCAAGGCCCCGTCGGCCTGCGGAGCGTCTTCGTCCGGAATAATATCCAGCAAAGTATCTCTGGAATCATCGGTAAGAGTCTTGTCCAGCGACACTCCTGTCGTGTCCAAATTTATAATGGACCCTATCTTTCCCTCTTCCACGGTCAGGATCTCTGCGAGCTCGGCATCCGTCGGCTCGCGTTCGTTCTCCTGGAGGAAAGAGCTTTTTGCCTTACCGATCCTTCCAAGAACGCTCACCTGGTTAAGCGGCAGACGTACAATCCTGCCATGGTCCGATATCGCCTGCATAATCTGCTGGCGCACCCACCATACCGCGTACGATATGAATTTGAACCCGCGCGTGTGATCGAACCGGCGGGCGGCCTTCATAAGGCCGATGTTGCCCTCGTTAATAAGGTCAATCAGGTCCAGGCCGCGGTTCTGGTACTGCTTGGCAACGGATACCACAAAGCGGAGATTCGCCTCTACAAGCCTGTGGTAGGCCTGCTCATCCCCCGCTTGTATGCGGGCCGACAGTTCCGGTTCCTCGTCCGGAGTAATCATAGGATACTTGCTGATATCCTGAAGGTATTCGTCTATGGTCCGGCTCCTTGCCGTAATTGAATTCGTAATCTTAAGTTGTCTCATAGTTTCATGTGTTACGTTTATTCATACTTGCAAACGCCGGATTTCTTTCAATTATTTTTTTTCAAAACCGGTGAAAGAATATCAAGGCAAGGCTGTATATACTTATAGAATAAGCCAACATTACAGGAATGACAGATACTAAGACCACCCTTCAGGCCGTTATCGACCAAACCATCGCGGCCGATCTTGCCCCTATCAGGAACTTCTTTTTCTCCAACCCTTCGGAGCCCCTCATTGCCACCGGTTCAGGCGGTGCCGAGAGTGCCGGAGAGTTCGCGGCGCTGCTCTACGGAGCCCGTGGCGGAGTGGCTACCAGCGTTTCTCCATACACGCTCAACTCCTATAGCGACATCGCCCTGAAAACGGCTAAAGTATTGCTGATCAGCAAGGGCGGGCACAATAACGACATCGTCTTCGCCACAAGACGAGCCTTGGAAGTCAACCCGGGTAAGACCGCGGCCGTCAACTTCTCTGACTCCGACCGGAACGAAGCCAGCAAACTCTTCCTGAAGGCAGGTTCCGACAAGTCCTTCGTAGTCCCGATGAAGAACGTCCACGACGGTTTCGTATCTACGAGCACATCTTTGTCATATTTCTCAATCTTTACCAGAATCTTCCAGCCCGACGCAGACCTGGAGAAGTACAAAACCCTTCCTGAAGTCCCTTACACCCTCTGCCTCAACGACGGCACACCCCTCACCCCCGAGGCCTTCAAGCCGGTGAAGAACTACATCATTCTACACGGAAGCTGGGGCCGTCCCGTAGCAAACAACCTCGAGGGCAAACTGGTCGAAGGCAGCCTTGCTGGAGCCGGAGTCTATGATTACCGCAACTACTGCCACGGCCGATTCATCTTCACTTCCAATCACCTGGAAGATTCGGCCATCATCCTTCTGATTTCTCCAAGAGAGAAGGAGATTGCGGCCCGCACCCGTGAATTCCTTCCATCGAATACAAAACTGGTCATCATCGAGACTGGGCATGACACCCCGGAGGCATCCCTAGACCTGCTTATCCGCACCACAGAGCTCTACTATACAATCTGCCAGGCCTGCGGCGTCAACCCGGACAACCCCAGGAACCCGGGCCGTATCGACAAACGGAAGCCCATGTGGGTACCCTTCATGGCTACCCTCAAGAAGCAGGGTCCACTGGAGCTATAAGACGGGAGCGCGCCAAAAATCGACCAATTGAAAATGAAAGTATTATATTTGCAGTCATAAGGAGGAAACTTCTTTCAAAACAGCGGCGATTTGTCCCTTGCATCCGCTTTATAAATGTGCTAAAAAACAACCCGGCCCAGCCGGCTTGTTTCATGGGATTGATTATTAACAATAAATCTTTTCTAACATGAAACAGATTATTAACGCTGCCGCCGTTTCCGGCACCCGCTCCGCCTCCCTTACCACCCGTCACCACGTCCGCCCCACCCGTGCGGAACGTAACCTCGAACTCATAGCCTCCGGAGCTCGTCTCGTGGACGTCTACAGTAACGAAACCCGCCGCTGGTGGGATAATGTATCTGACGATAAAGTCCAAGAGGCTATATCGAACCCCCTTACTGAGGGCTTAGTGAGATTGTATGAAGCAATCTCCTAGCCTTTCAAATCATCAAAACAAAGCACATCCTCCGGTAACTTCCACTCCAGCATGCCTTTATCCCGGAGCTCCATGAGAAGCCTCCCCATCAGGTTTGGCCCTGACCAGGTATTTCCGTCAGGGGAAAGCTTGGCGCTGTAGGTGTTGGCCGGGCGCCTAGAGTTGGGCTGCACTTCCACAATGAAGAGGCCCTTGCTGCGCTCCAGCTCCTTCCGGAAAGCCTCGCTCTGCTCATACTTCTGCATCAGGCAGAACTTGAGCACATCCACAATGATTTGCGGCCAGTCGGCACGAACAACACCGGCTTTATGCTGATGCTTGGCCTTCATTTTAATGGTCTGCCCCTTGCTGCCGTAAATGATCTTCCTGGAGTCGGTATCGGCAAACTTCATTACCTGAAAGAGTTTCTCTACGCATTCAAAGGGCACACCGGCCACAATGAGCGGCGTTCTGGCAAAGTTGCCCAGGATGCCCCATTCGGCGTCCACCTTGCAGAATGCGGCAGTTTTGTCTGCCGGATAGTCAAACCAACCGTAGTACTCCGGATAGTTCTTCTCTATGAAATCGCGTACGTAATCCATCAGTATGTCTTTATTTTTTCCTGCGAGCCTTCCACCAGATGATGTCCCTTCGGGTCCAGCTCCACCTTTTCAATACTGAGGATGCGGACAATTCTTTCGTCCAGGACAGCATAATTCTTCTCAGCCTCCGGCTTCTGCCAGTTGTAAGGCCACTCGATAAGATCCACGCCGATGGCGCTCAGGAACTCCGAAGCGGTCTTTTCACCAGCAACGGTAGCCTTGTCCGTCATCTTCTTTACCGGGCCGATATTGCCAGTCAACCGGTTTGCCAGATACTTGCGGAAGGGAATACCCTCAACCTTGGCTTCTTCCGGAATGGCTTCTCCAAGTTTATCCTCTACGCGTTTGACGATAGATGCCGCAACCGGCACACCCTTCAGAAGCGACAAACAATTGTCCACCGTCCGTTCCGGAATTTCTACCGTATACACATAGAAGTCCTTGTTCTCGGGACGCTTTTTATTAAAAGCATAATGGGCAGCCGTGCCGTATCTATCTGTGACATAGACGCCCCAGCCGAACTTTACTTTACCATCGCCCTCCAGGGCATGTCCCAAGTCAAACTTGTCAAACGGCTCCGCCGATGATCCGTGGTAAACAATCATAGTATCGAGAAGTTTGTATCTTCAAAGATACGAAATATAATTATCTTTACAAACATACGCTGAGGCAGCAGAGGACAGGGATGCCCCAGATGTAGAGGCCCACCTCTACTGTGGGGGCGATGCAGCCGCGCCACGCCTGGCAGCCTACGCCGAAGTCCCATCCGCTTACAGAAGAATCTTTCTTCCAGGCAAAGCGCAGACCAGCCTCGGCGGCAAAGGAACTGTCGTGAACCAGACCAATACCGCCGTAAAGGTGCAGATCAAGATTCGATGTTTCCGGTGCGGTAATACGGAAGGCTGCTCCGGCAAAGAATGAACGACCTTCTTCGGTACTGAAGGCAAAGGACACATAAGGGCCAACCTTATTCTGAAGGTAAGTATACCTCATTCCTATGAAGTATTCCCCTGTTTCTCCCTCGACAATGCACGTCGCCAGCCAGGCATCTATAAAATGGCTGCAGAAAGTCCTGTCGTCGGCAACAGTCTTAGTCGTCAGCGGCCCAGGATGGTCAATATCTATCTTCATTACATAGACCATTCCCGGTTCCAGAGTCCGGGGAAGGATCCAGTCCCTGATACCGGTGTACCGCGGGTGGCCGACCGAGAGTACACGCGCGTATGCAGGTATATATAAGTATATGGCAGCATCGGTATACGATACATCCATAATACCGGCAAGGCCGGCCTCGAACGTGAGGCCCCTGATGCCTGTCTCTATCTTGAGGACGGAACACAGAGCACCATCGGCATCATAAACAAACGCAGGGCAGATGTCCCGGGAAGAGGGACTGAAAGCGCTTATACGCAGTGACTGGGCATATGTCAGAAGCGGCAGCAAGACAAAAAGTATGGTAGCGATTTTTCTCATAGCACCTATATATACTATATGGTCTGCCGATTATTTCATTCAATTTTTGTTTCTTCTATGAAAGAATTTGTGTTGCAATCTGTAGATATATGTAAACAACACCGAATGATGATGAAGAAAATGATTACAGTATTGGCAGCGGCACTGGTGGTGCTCGCTCCTATGTTCGCCCAGACAAACAAAGAAGATATCAAGCGTGCACACAAGGCAGCTAAAGCCGCAGAAAAAACCCTTAAGAAAGAGGGCTACAAGCCATTTGAGCTTGGTCCGGCAGTTACGAACCTCGAGAACTACTTCCTTAAGGTGAATGCCGGGTGCACAACCATAGTCGGCACATCCGGGCCGAGCGTCAGCTCCAATCTGGGCAAGGTAACTGCCCTTGCCAACGCGGCTAACGAGTACGCGATGCTGCAGGGCGGAGAAGTTCGAGGAAGGATAACTTCATCGGCATCAAGCCTTTCCGGGCAGCAGCTGGACAACCTGGTTGCGTCGTTCGAGAGGCTGGTAAACAAAAATATCCGTGGAGAACTGGTTCCCTACGCTTCTTTCTACAAAGAGAAGGGAGGGCAGTATCAGGTACGTGTCTATTGCATTGTAGACCAGGACGCTGCGGCCAGGGCCAGACGTTATGCAATGGAGGTTGCGCTGGAAGAGCAGGAACTTGCCGAAAAGTATGGTTCACTGATCTCTGACTGGATTGCAGAAGGGTTTTGGAAAGCTTCCGAACAGCGATGAAGGTTAGGATACACATAGTGCTTTTGTTCTTGTTTCTTTATCCTGCCGTCTCCTTTGCACAGGAGTGGCAGGATATTAAAGATGACGCCCGTTACATTTGGGGCGAGGGTTGGGGACGAAGCGTAGAAGAGGCTGACAAAGAGGCCCTGGCGGTGCTTGCCAGTAAGATAAGCGTCTCGGTTTCCGGAGAGTTCAATCAGCGGGAAGAGCAGACGGATTGGGACGGCGGCAGCAACTGGTATAGCAGTCGCAGCAACCGCGTCTCTATGTCCACCAATGCCAGCCTGTACAATACAAGGCGCATCGTGCTTAAGAACGGCAGAAAAAGTCACGTAGGACGATGGATAGACAGAAGCGAGCTGGAGACTGCGTTTCAGGGTCGCAGAGCACGGGTGCTTGAATACGAATCTTCCGCCATTGCAGCAGAACGCGACTTAAGGCTGGACGAAGCCCTACGCTGCCACTATTGGGCATACGTTCTCCTGCGCTCTATCCAGAGACCGTCAGAGTTAAAGGACGATGACGGGAGATTGCTTCTGAATGTAATCCCTGAAAGGCTTAATGATGTATTGGATGGGATCACTGTTGAGGCCCGTAAGCAGGAAAACGATCTTTCCCTTGAGTTTTGGTATAGGGGCCGACGTGTCCGGGGGCTGGAGTTCCGTTTCTTTGATGGGACCAAATGGTCTGCGCCTTGCTCTGCCATTGGCGGATCTGCCATGGTTGAACTGGCACCTGGAGCGACATGCAGCGTTATACAGTTACGCATCGAATATATGTTTCAGGGTGATGCTCTACTGGATGCAGAGCTTGCGGCGCTCCTGTCATCGGCCGATATCAAGCCTCTGAAAAAAGCCATGAAGATATTCCGGGCCAAATGAAACTTTTCTGAAACGTAACCGTATATATAGTGCAGTCGTAAAGAGGAAACTCCTTACAAAACAGCGGCGATTTGTCCCTTGCATCCGCTCTATAAATGTGCTAAAAAACAACCCGGCCCAGCCGGCTTGTTTCAGGGATTAATTAAAAATTTTAATTAATCATGAGACAGACCATCTCCAAAGAGGAAGTCCTCAAAGCGTATTCATCCGCTAACTCTGCAGTCCTTGCAGGCATCAAGTCACACAACAACGTCCGTCTTGACAAAGGCGAAATCGAAGACATCGTTTCCCAGGCTATACTGAGAGCTCTGGAGACGTTTAACCCCGAGAAAGGGTCGGCCTTCCACGTCTGGACAGGAAAGATTGCTTACAACATCCTTCTCTCGTATCTGGCTTCTGCAAGATACAAGAACACCAGAAGCCTGGACCGGGACTTCGGCTACAGGGATCCCAAGCCCAGCCCGGCTGCTGCGGGTTCCTTCACACTGCCGGACGAAGAGCTAAGCTGGAAAGAGCGATACGCCGAGTACCTTCAATTCAAGAAAGAGGTTACAGAGAGAGACCGGCAGATACTGGATTTAATGGACGAGAAAGTGCCGGCCCGACTGATAGCCGCCCAGCTAGGAATGACGCCCAATGCAGTCTGCTGCAAGATTTTCCGTCTCAGAGCCCAGCTGAAAGACAGACTTGCGGCATAATGAAAGTTTTTTTCAGAATGACTGAAAGATTTATTGTGTAACTTTGTAAGTATAGATAGAAAACTAATAATCAAAAGATATGAAAGAAATCAAATGCCCCAAATGCGGAACCGCATTCACCGTCAATGACGCCGACTTCGCTGACATCCTCAGCCAGGTAAGAAACGAAGAATTCAACGCTGAACTCGACCGCCGCGTTGCCGAGGTGCAGCAGCTGGAGAAAGAGAAGGAAGCCCGCAAGGCAGCCGAAGACGCTGCGCGTCACCGCGAAGCCCTGAGCGCTAAGGACCAGGAAATCACGGCCTTAAAAGAGCGCATCGAGGGTTGGGAACAGAATAAGGGTCTGGAGATGGAGGCAATGCGCCTCAAATCTCAGCAGGCTGTGGCCGACGCTATAGCCAAGAAGGAGGAAGAAATCCGCCAGAAGGAAGCGGAAATACAGGGCTTGGAGAAGGAAGTGGAGCTCTACAAGAGCTTCAAGGCAAAGCGCTCCGTGAAGCTCCTGGGCGAAGACCTGGAGCAGCACTGCTACGCCCAGTACAACCAGATGCTCCTGCCCGTAATGCCGGGTGCTACCTTCGAAAAGGACAATGAATCTGTCCGCGAAGATGGTGAGACCTCCGGCACCAAGGGTGACTTCATCTTCCGTCTCAAGGAAGACGGTGTGGACGTCGTCTCCATCATGTTCGAGATGAAGAACGAGAGCGACGTCACCGCCACCAAGCACCGCAACGCCGACTTCTACGCCAAGCTGGACAGCGACCGCAAGAAGAAGGACTGCGAGTACGCCGTGCTGGTGTCCATGCTGGAGCTGGACAACGACGGATTCTCCGGAATCAACGTGGTTCCCGGCTACGAGAAGATGTATATGGTCCGTCCGGATCAGTTCATCCCCATCATCACCCTGCTGGTGCAGTCCGGCAAGAAGTCCATGGACGCCAGAAAGCAGCTGGTGGACGCCAAGAACCGCTCCATTGACCTGACCAACTTCGAGGACCAGCTCATCGCGTTCAAGGACGCCTTCGGCAAGAACGTGGTGAATGCCAAGAAGAAGTATGACGAGGCCATCGAAGGCATCGACAAGACCATCAAGACCATGGAGGCCATCAAGAAGGCCCTGCAGGTCTCTGCCGGTCACCTCGACGCGGCTGAGAACAAGGTCGAAGGACTCACTATCAAGAAGCTCACCAAGGGCAATGACACCGTGAGCGCCCTGCTTGAGGAGGCTCGCGAAAAGAAGGCCAAAGAAAGCGGGCCGGAGGAGCAGTAACTCTCCATGAAGGCTCGTTATGCCTTCGAAGATGGCCCGAAGACGCTATTTCAATGAGGCCTCGACGATTTCCCGGAACTTGAGAATTCGCTCTGCATTGGCCTCATTGAACAGCAGATGGGAGAAGTCCATCTTCTTTTGATTCAAATCTACCTTCTGCAACATCTCTATAATGGTATCCATCAACTCTTCCGGGGTTGAGATGCCATTTCTCTTTTTAAGGAAATCCCAGTTTGGCTTGGTCTTGGAAAGCAGAAAGATGGTATCATAGAAGTCTCGCCCTTTCTGCCGTGCGAGTATAGCGGAAAACTTCATTGCACATAGCACGTCAAGAGGAGGAACCGGAACGCCAAAGAAAAAACCCATTCGGTTCACATTAACCACTTCATTTGGATACGGAACACCTTGATCCTGTGCTTCAATTTTAACCAAAAGACGCTCATCCCTATGGCCGGTCAATCCCAGATTGAAAAGCATCTGCGGAAAAAAAAGATTCCGTCTGAATGCTGTCAGATGCGGATTAGGCCGGTCTCTCGTTTCCACGTCAATGTTGTTCTTCCGAAGATAACGGACAGCACTGTCCGACATTTGCATAAACTCTTCCTCGCTCATCTCCTTGCAGTCAAAGTCAAGATCTTCAGAGAAACGGTCTATGCCTTGTACAAGCCGAAGATTTGTTCCGCCAATGAAAGAGACCTTATGGATGTAAGGCGTCGTTGCCAGATGGTCCAGTATCAAAAGCTGAAGATACTCCTTCAGCATATAGCGATCAAAACGGCTTTCTCCGGAAATAGCCGGCGAAAAGAAACTACGTATATAACTTATGTCTATCATATATTGTAAACCTTTATCATTTTTGCAACTCTATTGTCCAGCGCCTTACTGCCGATCTTTTCCGTAAAGTCAGCCAGGCGGTCCCAGTCAAGTTCGTTTTGCATATAATCTTCGTCTAGGCGGAGGTTTTCCATGTCATCTTCCGTCTTATAGTAAGGATTCAGATAAAGAAGATCCAGAAGAGCCTTTTCGGGCGTTGCAAACAACACCCCGCGCCCCCCGGGAAGTGTCTTTATTTCATAGCCGAAGTACAGGTTTGTCTTCAGGTTCTGGTAATGGAATGTCCCGAATGTGTTTTGGAACTTTGCTGTCTTCAATGTAGTTACACTTGTAATCTGTACAACTTCTTCCGGTATCATTCCATAGAAGGACAATGCGCTATGCAAGCTTATGTAGGACGGAGAATAAATGCGATTTGCTACGAATCGTGCAGCATCCGGGGCCTGCTTAAATTCCGGAAAGGCATAATACTCGTTCCTTAGTTTAACGAGCAACCCCTTCCGGCACCAGCGCGTAAGATTGCTACGGTCGAAATCCCTCTCCCATAACAATACTTGGTTAATGTTGAAACACCCTAAGGGGCACATCCGTTCTCTGAATGTCAGAAAGTCCATGCAATTTTATTTCTAAAACTATGCAAATATAGTGATTTTTAGAAACAAAATGCAAATCCCCATAATGATGATTTGCCGGGGAAAAGTCCGAGTTACCCGCACAACTCCTCTGTAAAGATTGACTTCGTGATTGTGCTCCGGAGAAACTTTCTTCTCCTTATGCCATTGACGCTCAAAAGAAGAACGCAGATTCGCCAACCGTAAAGCTCGGGTAAAGGCCTCAACCATAATGACGTCCAATACCAGCAAAACGTAACTGACCACCAGGGTTGTATGTACTATTCCCAGATTAGATTCCGGGATCCATCGGGTTAACCCGGCTATTGTAAGAACAAGAGCAAAAGGACACTTGGTCAGATTGTGTACACAACTGGCCAAGTCTGTCGCTTTTGTGATTTTACGGAACTTCTCAATGCAGTACACGTCCCGGTCGAAGTACAGGCTGCTCCATACACCTGCTTCAAGGAAAGAATAGATTAGGATGATGACGCCGGCCAGAACCATCAAAACACTGAATATCATAGCCTACCACTCTCCCTTGTCCACGTCGTAGTATTCGTCCGAGAGATCAGCCTCATATTTCTTCTTATCTTCCCAGTTACCTATGGTGCAGTTTAAATCATACAGATGCATTTTACTAAAGTGGCGAGACCTGGCACTGCGCTCCTTCATAAAGGAAGCCATAATGTCCGCCTCGGTCTTTGCAAACTTAATCACATTCGTGATGGACAGTTTCATTGTGACGCCTTCCACATCGTGGTCTGTTCCCATATAGGCGAAAGACCAGCCTTCTGCTTTCAAGTGTTCAATAAGTGCTTTGATTGAAGATAAACTGTATTCAGTCGAGCTGTTCTCCAGGCCGTCTGTGATAACAGTAACAACAACCAGATAGTTCTCTTTGTCCTTCAGCTCATTCTTAAGCCTGGTCAGAGTTCGCCCCATTGCATCATATAAGGGAGTTCTGGCGCCTGGGATATAGGTCTCTCCGGTCAGGATAGCAGCTTTCTCAGGATTCTCATTCCAATATACCTCGTCTATTGAGGAACTGTCGAACAAAACCAATGTGATAAAGTGCTCTTGAGTCTCGGCAAATTTCTTCGCGTCTGCCTTCGCACCGCCAAGAACACCGTGATAGCCCTTTATGGCGG
>OMVB01000153.1 GCA_900314395.1 uncultured Prevotellaceae bacterium
AAAGGAAAAAGACAGCGGCTCCCAAGAAGGATACCCCTGTCTTTTTCTTATGAAGACTCCTACAATGTGTCAAGAGAGACACCTAAGCGGCGCCGGCGGGACCCGCAGGGTCCTCATGTGGAGTCCCCATGGCCTCTCGACCTATCCGCAGCAAGCGCGGGCGTGTCCCTATGGCGCCATAATGCCGCATAAAATTCACTTTAACCGGATTAGTTGACACCATTTTCACTAAATTGGCCCGAAACCCCCTAAATCGGCCAAAAAAGTCTCCGAAAAGCCTACTGAAACTCAATATATTGGGCCACAAAGCCCTGAAAACCGCTTTTTAATACCCTTAACGCCAACTTTCCCATAAGGAATCCTTATACTTTTTGCAAAGTAAACCCGATGCCCCGGAAACCCTCACCTTTTTCCCTTTCACCTAAAAAAAAGAATCCACTTTAAAGGCTACTGTAAGCTTTCAGTAAGCAATTTGTAAGTGCCCTATGTGGTTCCCAATATAGGACACCCCCTCCGCTCCGACACGGGCTGTTCCCTTTAAAGCCGGAACTGTGAATATGTATTCCTTGAAGGTTCCCACCATGCAGAATGGCTGTACCCCGTCTTCTATATGCAGGAACTTCGCACGTTCCTGGCGACCAGGCTCTGATAAGATAGCATTGACTTCACCGGCCAATATAAGCGCTTCTTGTCTTTCTCTTTACCGGTGGTACTGCGGCATCCATTTCATGGGCCACTGGTATTGCCCGTGAGCCTGTCGGCCTTTCGGACGGCACGTTCTCTAATCCTTCCCCTTGCCGGCAACGCAGCAGGATAAACAAGGGCTTCAACCGATACCTTCATTATGGGGATTCCCAGCAAGCAACGTTACTTTCCCCCTGTTCCGCCTGGACCGCAGACTGTCATCCGCAAGGCTGTACGGAAAGAGATGGAACCACAACGCCTGTTTCGTTTTCAATGTTTGTCCTTTAGGCGGGTTCACACATCATTTCTCCGTGCAAAGGTAATACTCTCTGCCGGCGACTGTCAAGGACTACTTCGCTACGGTGCATCACATTCTTCGCGCCTTAAGCTTCGAGACCTCTCTTGGTTGCATGAAAAAATTCGTCCTCACAAGCTGCGGTAATTTTTTACGGAAAATTCATCCTCCCCGGGATGGGTGCGGTAATTTTCCTCATGCAATCCTTGACAGATCTTGCATTCGTTCCTTTAACCAGCACTCAGAAATTAAGTTAAACCCTATAAAACAAACAAAATTATGAAAACTAAGTCTGTAAACCATCTCTCAATCACCGTACGTCTCACCGACAACGCAGTCCTCAAGGGCGAACAGGGTAACGCCGCCCGCTTCACAGGAATCCACCACGTAGGTACCGACGCCCTCTTCCTTAACTGCGTTATGTTCGCCAACAAGGGCAAGAAGAACGAGCGCGTAATCCCGATGGACAAGCTCACCAAGGGCAACCAGCTCCGCCTCGAAGGCTTCCTCAAGCCCACCTCCTGGGGAGAAGGCGACCAGAAACGCAACGGCATTGACTTCGTAGTCAACTCCATCTCAGAGCCTGAGGTCATCGCCGACAACGCCCCCGAATCCACCGACGAGGACGAGTCCAAGTAGGCACAGCCTACAGCCCTCTAAGCAAAACAGACATATCCCATATAGTAACGGGTCCTCAAAAGGGGCCCGTAGTTCGTGTTTTCAGCCTGCGGTGGATATGTGATACCGGAAAAGGGGCTAAGTGCTGAAAATGGGCCGATTTTAAGCCAAAAACGGGCAAATGGAAAGAAATTGAAAACAAAACATAATCCATGATGATAAAACCGACAAGATTTACTATGTCATTCCGGAACACCGGAACCGATCCCGCGCCGCCTTGGCAGCCTCGGTTCAAGGGAACCGCAGGCTCCCTGCGCTTGCCACCCGTGCGTTGTACACCTTTCGTTTTGACTCGTGTGATTCCACTCGAGTCAAAACGGTTTCTTCGGCTGCTTCATCACTTGATGACACCGCCTTGAAACACCGCATCGGGTCCCGCCTGCGCTTACCGGCGGCTGTCACCTCAGGCAAGGCTCGGGGCCAAGGCCCCTCGCAACCCGTACTTCCTTCCTGTTCCCCATACCCTGTTGATGCTCTCCGTTGCCACGATGTTCTCGCCGCCACGGTACGTTCCGCTCCAAAGTCGCTCCTCTTTACCAGTTCTGGCGAAATCCCTCGGGGCGTCCTCCCCAGCAGCAACAGGGTTCCGCACACGGCAAACCCAAACAGGAGCCTCTCGTACGGGGATATCCAGGCACGACACGTCAAACGCTAACGCATTCTGAGTTTTCCGCACCATCCCTCCCCGGCAATGGACTTCGGGCTGCTGAATCCGCACCCTCGTTCCTTCGGATTCCCATGGGAAAATCTTCCGGCAAGACTGCCCCTTCGGGCTGCTGTGCAGTGGTAAAAGATTTTCCGGGAACCATTGCGCGGGAGGGTTGCCGTTTGTGTTCGCGCCGGGTTCCCGGCTTTGGGGAAGCCGCTTCGCAACATCCCCGCCGCCAGAACCCTTACGCGAAGTTAAACGGCTAATTAAAATATATGATTATGACAACTCTCAAGAAAGACGATTTCAACTGGGTTGACCTCGGCATCCGCCGCAACGGAATGAAAGTTCTCTTTGCAGACCGAAACGTAGGCGCAGAGCAACCTCAAGACTTTGGTACACATTCTACATGGGACGAGGCCATGCAGATTACCTTCGACTCTAAAGAAGTGCAGATTCCGGAAAAGGAGGATCTCGACCTGTTAATTAAAATGAATGACGTCGATTTTATCCACAATTACAACGATACCGGAAAGAACGGACTACTTATTACAGGCAGAAACGAATTTGCAAAGAACAGTATCTTCCTTCCCGCTGCCGGCTACTGCGACGATTCGTCGCTCCACGACGCCGGTGACTATGGCGACTACTGGTCGCGTTCGCTCGACGATGACTTAGACATCCCTTTGTACCTCTACTTCGGGAATGGTGACTGGTGGACTGATTTCAATATCCGTTACTTCGGCCACTCAGTCCGGCCTATAATGGTCATTCCTGAAGATAATTAAAAAATACGGGCCGGAAAACCGGCCCGCTTAAAAACTCTTCAATAAGAACAACTCTTCAAATTAAACAATCCTCACAATGCTTGCAATTTCAATTATCCTCTGCGGAATCCTGATGGGAACCTGCGGCCCCGACAACAATTCTAAATAATCAACAATTATGGAAAACAAGACTTATAAGGTTATCAGAGTCGAAAACCTCCAGCAGGATGACATCAAACAGACTCTTCTCAAATTCGTCCTTGCCGTTTCAGAATCAACGCAAATGATTTTTGACAAACTCTGCGACTTGAACGGCTGGAGTCCTCCCTCGGAAGAAGGAGAGTCCATAGAAATCCACCCCAATGATGACTTCTGCGAGATTACCCTTAAAAACGGAGAAAAAGCACTTCTTGTTTCACAAGAAAGAGAAGACAAAACACTCCTTTACGTCGTGGAATTGAACAACAATTAAAATTTTCCAAATTAAACAATTTTAAGAATTATTCAACAATGAAAACCGACCTCTTTGAAATAGTCTGTTGGCCTGATGTACAGCATCTGATGGAAATCGAAGGATTCCGTGAAAATTCCTACCTCATTACCGACGAGAAAGGACTTCAAGAATATGGTTCGAGCGCCTATTTCGTCCGCCACGAGTGGCTTTCGAAAAACACAGAATCCAATAATGAAAATCGGAGATCCTGTCCTTTCTGCGGTTCCAACGGAACAATGACAGGAAAAGACGACAACCGACACTACTGCACAGAGTGCGAGTGTTACTTCGATTCCGACGATATCACAAGAGAATCCATCCGACACACGATGTCGGCCCTTCTTGTCAACACAAGCGAGGAAAAACCCCTCACTTGCAGCGTCAGAATCGGAGAAGACGAAGCCCAGGGATTGAGCAGCCTCGAACTGCCCGAAGTGGTCAGTTGCTTCCAGGCTCCTGATGGCACCTTATGGGTGAACATCTACGGCTGCTCAGAACCGATGGATTTCGACGATATCCAAACATCGGACCTTCAGAAAATCCTTTCTGAAATTCAGAAAGAAGACAAAGATTCCTCCTTTCTCGGCTTCCCCTTTACCGTCCTGTTCGATACCGACAATAACGAATCCTTCAGGATTCTCCAGCCGTACGGAAACGATTATAAGGAAAGAATCAAGACAAGAGTAAAATCTTTCCTTGAAAAACTCAAGGAAGAATACAAGGATGAAAAGATTCCGCACCTTACTGCGCTTGAATTCATCGAAGGAAAGGTCAGCATCTCCTACAATAAAGGGAATCTCAACCCTGCTGACGAAGATGGAATACAATACTGTCATCTGTCCTTCTTTGAATACCCGGAAGGCCCCGATGGTCCAATACGAGGCTACAGCAGTGATTACGGATGGGATTACAACACGAGGGAATATGAACCCGGATATCTGAAAGATTACTTCACAGGAGAAGGTACCGCATTCGATGATATTCTTATGAAGACGCTCTGGAATAACTTCATCATTCCATACCTTCCTACAATCCACGAAGTGAACTTCATTGAATACTACGAGTCACGATGACAAAAAAGAAAAAGAAGAAGACGGTGCCGCGGCTCACCTTCGGCAAATACTCCGGTGAGCCGCTTCACCAGATAATAGAGAAAGACCCTGAATACATCCTTTGGGTTCACAACAACGTTAAGTTCTTCCCGCTCCGCCCGAAAGAACTTAACCATCTTAATTATGTCTGGAAACGTAAGCACAGCACCTATGCCGTGCTTACCCTGAAAGAAGCAGAAAATATAATCCATAATGAAAAGCCGCTTGGCAAATACCGGACACGGGAACTTTACAAAATATCCAATAGTGTACCGGCTTTAAAAGAGGCCGCAATGATGATTATAGAGGAAAGACAACATGTCAGGAGACTGAAAGAAATCTATTACGGTTCCCTTAGAAAACCAGTATTTCAGACAGATGATATTTGATTTTCTTATTTTGTAATCAATTTTGATTATATTTGCTTTATAACAGAAGACGAATTCTGGAAGGAATGTAAAAAACTCGGAATGGAATTCACGGATTAATCTCTGATATTAAGGAGGCCCCAAACGGAGCCTCCTTCTTGTTTGTGTCCTGTGCCCGCGCAAGAACCGGAGCTTCGCTCCTATCCGCCGGAAATCTCCACCGCCAAGCATGGCCCCTTTAGGGGTTACCCCTGCGGGTACGGTTGTATTTCCGACGGATTACTTTGCTTATTTTTAAGACGGTTATAACCTTAAGTTACGCAAACTTTCGGGTTTGCAAGGATACTTCATATCCTGCAACCCTTAGTTCACTTCACAAAGGTATTAACCGTCCGGCACGGACACAAAACAACAAAGCCATGTCAGAGCAACAAGCAATGTCACTTGCACAGGAATTCCAGAAAATCGACAGGAAGATGTACAAAAGAAGCCTCAAAGAGGTAACAGACCTTATTAACGAAGGATACACACCCGACGAAGCACTCATGCTTGCAGGGATAAGCGGTTACGACAACTAATCAAATCACACGCTATATGGTTAATTTTTACAAAGGCAACATACTGCCAAATCCAGATGTGGTCTTCGTCTTCGGAAGCAATCCCGAAGGACGTCACGGAGCCGGTGCCGCAAAGATAGCAAAACTCTACTTCGGTGCCGTGTACGGACAGGGAGAAGGACTCCAAGGACGTTCATATGCAATACCAACGAAAGACTTGCGAGTAAAGCAGAACAACGGATTCAAATCCATCCCTTCCGGAGAAATAACAAAAAGCATCCGAAGGATGTACTCAGTAGCAAGACAACATCCCGAAAAGAAGTTCATGATTGCGTACCGCAACACATATACCCGTTCACTGAACGGATACACCGGAATAGAGATGATAAGAATGTTCATCGATGCCGGTCCCATCCCAGAGAACATATGGTTTTCCATGGAATGGATAAACACGGGAATGTTCGACTAAGAAGACACTACACACGTCAGCCGCCCACGACTGAATTCGTAGATATCCCC
>OMVB01000103.1 GCA_900314395.1 uncultured Prevotellaceae bacterium
TCCGCTGGCTCTTAGCAGTGCTACGGCTGAATGGGATTTAGGCGCTGTGGCTTGCGACGATGGCTATTTGTACATGGAGAAGAAGGCCGCACCCGCTGGCAAGACTGCCATAGGCATCGTTGGCAAGGTGACGGAGACGGGCCACGGCCTGATTCTCGCCCTGCAGGACGCTGCGTGGCAGACGTGGAACACCATCAACGGCTGGAAATCCGTGACCACCTTCGCCAGCACGACGCTGAAGCAGCTGCCCAACGAGGCACTCGGCTCTCTGACGAGTTATACGTTGTTGATGCATAGTCTTAGTGATCCTATTCCGGTGTCGAGCTGGTGCGTGGCGCAGAAGGATGTCTACAGTGCGATATTCCAAAACCTCGGCTCGACGAAATACGACGGTGGCTACACCTACGATGCCAACGTGAACGCCTACATCACCACCGGTGTCGGCGGCACGGCAATGGCTGCTTTCTATTGGTCAGCTACGGAGGACGATGACTACGTCGCGTGGGTCTGCTACAGCGGTTATTGGCAGATCTACTTTAAGACGTATAGCGGTAGTGTCAGGCCAGTTCTCGCTTTTTAACCAATTTATTCATTCACCCGTTAATCGAATTTAACCGCTTTCTCTGTTTTAACACATCCTGCCATCCTATGGACAATGCATCTACACGAGCACAATTGCTAGAACACTTCCTAAGCTTCTCCCTCGACAGCAGGTAAAGCAATAAAAAAGTCAGCTTCACGCTGACTTTTTTATTGCTTTACCTGAGGACAACGGGAGCGGATGTAGTCCAGTACAAAGTCAAAATGGGCGTCAGGAACGTAGACCTGGTTTTTATTAAACAACTGGTTTACTTTGATTAGGTGCCTACGACGGCGCACCTTGATATTTTTCACACTGGCATAGACCGATGTGCTGGCCTCCAACTATCAGGCAATAAACATAATAGCCTAAAATGGTAAGAACAGTCATCAGCCCCATAACAATCCCCATCGCCTTAGCCATTCCCACGATAGCATCGAAGTTACCGCCAATCAGGATACTTACCATCCGGATAAAGAGTTACGTCCGGCCCGTATTTTTCTTCTTCCTTCATAAGCCTTTTTTATTCTGTTCCAAGATTGAACAAATTGTCGTTGTACCAGCCTACGAAACTGTCGAAGGCCTCTTCATTCTGCTCTACCCAATCGCTGAATGCCTCTGGATCTGCGCCACGCATCAACCATTGGTTATATGCCTCCCAATGTCCTGCTTCTATTACTCTGATATGAAAGGAACGGATACCGGCAACATGATATTGCTGCTGGTTATAATCTTCTGCCGACAGGTTTTCTTTAATCTTTTCCGCGATATCGGATACTGATGCATTGTCGCCCATTGCAAAATGTTTTTTGTATACAATGGCGATATATTTGCTCAACTCCTCACTTCGCGCTGATGACGGTGAAAGCAGATTATGCACCTCGGCGTATTCTACGCCAAGGACAGGATTTGAAGAACTGAATAAAAGAACTGAAGCACGATAGTAATTAGAAGTATAATTAGGTTCACGCTCTATACCCTCCAAATACCACTTTAGAGCCTCCTGATAATCTTTCTTCATAGTGTAAACATTACCAAGCTCAACATGAAGATTTCCGGAATCCGGGAAAAGCCTAAGACCTTCCTTGTATTTTTCAACAGCAAACTCACTTAACCCCATGTTATCCAGACTGTTACCATCCATAGCAAACATATCTGCCGTGACATCCTCTGACTTTTCTGCTTCTTCCAGAATATCGTGGGCGATTTTCCACTTTTCCATTTTGTAATAGCAATATGCCGTTTCATACAAAAGGAAGCCGTTTCCTGGATATTTTTTGAGCAGTTCTGCATAGGTTTCAATAGCTTTTTGTTCCTCTCCGTTATCTGACTGCTCAAAGGCTTTTTCAATGAGAGCGTTTTCCTCCTCTGTGAATGTAACTTTCTGGGAAAAGGCCATGGCAGATGCCAAAAACATGCAGCACAGCACCGAGAGAATCTTTTTCATGGTTTTTGCCGATTATAGGGATAATACTTTTGTCCTGTCGCAAATTTAACAAATAATTCTGATAATCAATAGCTGCCCTTCTTGACAGTCAGGCGGAATTTGAGGCTGGAGGAGCCGTCGGGGAAGGTTTTGGAGCCGTCCGGGCGGAAGCCCAGCTTCAGGTAGACGTCTCCATGGGACCAGGAGGCATCGGCATAGGACATGATGTCATCAGGATGGGCGTCGGCAATGAAGGCGTCCAGCATTTTGCCCATACCACCGGCTACGCGGACGTCCGGGAGGCTGGCTGCGCGGAGCCACTCGAAGGAGCGGACGGTGCGCTCCTCTTTCTGCCAGGTCCTGGCGGCGGAAAAGACAGAGACGGCCACCATTGTACCGGCTTCAAGGCCGCTGCGGCCGGGACGGTCCAGGAACAGGCCGTAATGGTATCGGCCTTTCAGACGGCCGATTAGGTGGTAGCGGGCCAGAAAGTCCCCGGCCGCAGCGGAGGTTATCCGCCGCACGGAGCAGTTCCGCGCGAATACGTGACGGAACTCCCCCATATGGGCCAAGGTTCTCTTCTCTAAATCTGTTTTTTCCATCAAAATCTTCTAGAAGATAAAAAATTAAAAGCCTCTATCCAGGGCAGGTTGATGCGGTAGTGGAGGCGGCTGGAGAGGATGTGGATGACGCCATCCGGGGTCTGTGTGGCCGCAAAATAGCCCTTGGGCTCACTGTGAGTAGCATCCATGGTAAACTCACCCGTCCAGGCGCCGCCGTCAAGAGTTCGCTGTTCGCCATCAGTCAAGAGGCGACGGACGGGCCATGTTTTGCCCTCGTCATAAGATACAGCCACAAACACGCCATAACCCTTTTCTCCGTTAAAGTCCATGCCTTTTTCCGCCGAGCGTTCCGGGTGGTCCGTGAAACTGACAAGCAGGATAGGGCCCTCATTAAGGCGCCTCAGAACTAGTCTTTGGCCGCCGTCTATCGGAGGAAATTCGCTGGCGGTAATAAGCCAGGACCGGCCCCTGTCCTTTGAGACACTCATAGGCATGTGAAGCTTGCCATCGGCCCCGGGAACAGGATTTCCGCGGCCAAGGGCCATCCAGGAGCTGTCTGCCAATTCTACAAGGCCCGCATGTATTCCGCCTATGGTAGAAGAAACCGTGCCGTCCGCAATCTGGTTGGTGCCCGGGATAACAGGCAGCGGTTTGCCGTCCCAAGGGTCGTTCCGATCAAAGAAGCAGTCATCAAAATCTCCTTTAACAATAAGCACCGCGGTTCCATCATTCCCTTCCGGACCGGCATCGCATGGCTGAACAGTAGTACCGTCTTTAAGCATTATTCCTCCGGCTATTACCTGATGGCGTTTTCCATGCTCAGTTAGTTTACTCGTGTAAGACCAACTCCTTCCATTATCAAAGCTATATCTTCTGATAACCGACAGATTCTGCCAGTCTCCGGAGTTACCAACCCCATTATAGTGAACAATTATTCCATCACGCTCACGAACCAGGGAGCTCCCGGTCATATTGCGGTCCGGAACCTTGTAGAAAAGACTGGCAGGAGCCCACTTCCCATCATGGAAACGAGAGCCCAGGACTACCATTTCACGGCCGCTCTCCGCATCGCAGCTGAACCAGATAGACAGAAGGTCACCGTCGTCACACCAGGTAACGGCAGGCTGATGGTTATGCCTATAGAACGGACTACCATTAGTAGGAGCAATGACATAAGAGACAGGCTCTGCAAAGAGAGGCTCCTCCGATGGTGCCTTCCATTCATACGGCAACTCCTCAACTATCCGGAAGCCAATCTGGCTGTGCGAGTCCATAGGCAATGCAGCGCTGCGATTGGCGCTCCTTAAAAACTCTGCCGGAGTATTATGGCTGCCGCCCCGTGTAACATGGAATTCCCCGGATATGGGCCCAAGCGGGTTGACTGCCGGCTCAGGAGAATATGGTCCGTAATAGTCCAGACACCATTCCTCTACATTTCCATGCATGTCGTAAAGCCCCCATGCATTAGGCTGGGACTTCCCCACTTCAAGGGAAACAAGCTTAAGATTACGCTCTGTTTTCTGGTTACGGTCGCAGCCCTCAGGAAGCACATCACCGGTATAATAAGACGTATTTGTCCCGGCACGGCAGGCGTACTCCCACTCCGCCTCTGTTGGCAGGCGGAACTTGCGGCCAGTCTTCGCTGACAGCCAATTACAGTAATCATAAGCATCATGCCAAGACACATAGCAGACAGCTTCATTATCTCCTGTTGAGATACCGAACTCTTTACCTCTCAATTCCTTATGATCCGGAAAAAATTCTTCAAACTGCGCATTGGTAATCTCGCAGGCACTTATCCTGAAAGCAGAAAGGGTAACCTTGTGCGCTGGAGCCTCGTCATAATTATAGCCCTCTCCGGAGCTGCCCATAATAAAGGTTCCGCCGGGGATATCCACCATTTTTGGAACAGTCTGACCAAAGGCGCAGAGCGGCAGGAAAGCCAGGGCCAGAACAAGAACCTTCTTCATTACTTAACGGGCTTAAATACTATTGCGCAGCCACCGGAGGTAGCAAGGTTCAAAGTAAGGGTATCGGCAGATGTAACTTCGCGGGAAGTAATCTGGTAAGAATAAGGATTAGTTTCCCAGGAAGCATCGGCGCCATCGGCGTAAATAGTTGCTGCATAAGTCTTTCCGGCAGGAAGGAAGTCCAGCGGCTGCTCCAGGGTGCGGGCGTTTTCGTCAGTAACGGCGCCAAGGAAATAAACCTCACCGGCGCGGCGGGCCACTACGATGTAATCCCCTACCTCACCGGCAAGGGCGCGCGACCAGTCACAATCGGCATTATAATCACGGAAGAACTGGAAGGCCGGATGTCCCTCATAGTTTTCCACCAGGTCGCAGGCCATCTGCATAGGGCTGTAGAGCACGACCCAATCTGCAATCTGCTTGGCAAGGGTGGTATTGCAACGGCACTCTGTTGCAAGACGATTGTTATTCCACATTCTCAGATTCTTATTGCCGATGATGTTCCGATACTGGATGTCGAATACGCCGGGGGTATAATCCATGGGACCTCCCAGCAGGCGGGTAAAAGGAAGAATAGTCTGATGCTCGGGACGATTGCCCTCGCTCCAGGCGTTCCACTCCATTCCGCGGGCGCCCTCACGGCACATGAAATTAGGCCAGGTGCGGCGGATTCCGGTAGCTTTTATAGGCTCGTGGGCGTCTATCATAATCTGCCTTTTGGCTGCTTCCTCAACGACTTTCTGATAGTGGCGCACCATGTACTGGCCATGATGGCTTTGGCCACCCGAAATGCCTCCTGCATAGCCGGTTTTGATGGAATGGATTCCATGTGCGGCGGCCCAGTCAAGGGCCTTGTCCAGCTGGGCTTCATAACTGACGATGTTGCCGCCGGTCTCGTGGTGAAGGATGTAATTTATGCCCTTGGAGGCGGCGTAGTCAATCACTTTTTCAAAGTCGAAGTCCGGCGCCGGCTTGGTGAAGTCGAAGTCTTCTCGGGAGCCCCAGGAGGCCCAGCCGTCGTTCCAGCCCTCGAACAGAACACCTTCTATGCCGTTTTTGGCTGCGAAGTCGATGTACTTGATCGCATTGGCGGTGGTGGCTCCATGGCGGCCGGGCCCGTCGTCGTACCAGGCCTCAATTCCAAGGTGCATTCCCCACCAGACGCCTACGTAACGCTGGGGCTTAATCCAGCTTACGTCTTCAATGGCGCAAGGTTCGTTCAGGTTCAGGATAAGGTCCGAGTTAACCAGGCCGGCGGCGTCGCGGCTTATAAGAATCACTCTCCAGGGAGTATGGAATTCAGACGGTACGCGGGCTTTTACCCCGTCCGGCCAGGGGGCAAGGTCTGCGCGGAAGGAGATGCCCGATCCAGTCGGGCATGACGACGTCATTCCCGGTTCAACCGGGAATCTCTGAAGGGTCATCTCCGGGTAGTCGTAGAGGGCGGCTTCGTGGATGCTGCCGTACAGGCCTGAGTCTGTTTTGAAGGTGAAAGGGGTGTTGGCGTCGGCGACATCGGCAAGGGGTAAAGTCCTGTATTCCAATTCATAAGTGTTGAAGTTGGCGGGGATTGACCAGGAAGTGCCGTTTTCTGCAAGGCGGAATTCTGTAAGTTCGTCAGTTACCTTCACGGAATCGCCTGGGACTTTGTATTCGTAGCGGAAGCCGATTCCGTCATCAAAGGCGCGTACCCTGAGTGTGAGAACTACGCCGTCGGTGTTCTTGAATGTGGCTTCCAGCTCATTGTGGACATCTTTGTGCTGCTTGTTTTCCCCCCATTGAGAGGTCCATTCTTCTGAGTGGCTGCTGTGTTTTACGCCCATCAGTTTGAAGTCTTTGTCCATTACGTTTCTTTTGGATTGTAGGCCCAGTGCCGATGGTGTCACGAAGTCTTTTCCGTCTACTATTACGGTGTAGCCAAGTCGGCCGCCGTCCACGTACAGGGCGGCTTTGATGGTTCCGTCGGGGGAATTTACGGTAAGGTCCTGCTTGCAGGATGCGCAAATAGCTGAAAGACAAACAACTACAAATAGTACGATTTTTTTCATATAATTAACTCAATTATTTAAACAAACCCTCAACGGCGGAACGGATTTGGTCGTATTCGTAGCCGCGCTGGAGGGCGAATTTAATGAGCCGTAATTTGGCATCGGGTTCGCCCTCGACGGTACGGTATTTTGCGCGAAGTACGGATTCAAGTTTGGCAGAAGACTCGTTGTCGGCAGCATCGGCAATGGCGGCACGGATGGCGTCGGAGGGGATTCCCTTCATGCGAAGTGCGGCGGATATTTTCACGGGGCCCCAGCCGGTCAGGTGGGCCTTTTCGCGGGCGAAGGCCCAGGCATAACGGGCTTCGTCAACAAAGCGGTCATCGACAAGGGACTTAACCACCTCTGCGGCAGCATCGGCATCCCCATCCAAAGCCTTCAGGGCTTTCTCCCGTACGTCCTTAATACAATATTCGCGTTTGGAGCACTGCGCCTGCAAGCGGTCCAGGACCTTTTTTTGGTTATCGTTCATATCTTAAAAGTTTTTGCCGATTGAAAAATAAACGGATGCCCTTTCTTTAAGGGAGTTCCACCAGAGTCCAAGGCGGAAGGGGCCCGCGATTGTATTCCAGGCGTATTCCAGCGCGGCTCCGTGTACATGATTTCGGGAGTCTGACTTGAAAAAGGACTTTACGGAAGCAGCATCCAAGGCCAGATTGTAAGTACCTGTCAGATAATGGTTTGCGGCAAGGCGGAAACGAAGGTCAAGACGCCCTGCCCCAAGTACGTCTGCCGTTACAAAGGCACCACTCAAGCCGGCGAACGGAATCTGAGCGTCCAGGTACCGCCCGGGAAGCAAACCGCCAGCCAGATTCACAAACGGGAAAGGGTTGTTGTTCCCGGAAATTGCAGAAGCATACAAAGACGGAATAAGGGCAACCGTACTTCCCATCGGCGCAACTGCAGAAAACTCTGCCGCAGCCCTGTAAATGCCAAGTTTACCCTCTTTCCAGGAGAAAGGATACCAGTCAAAAGATCCCTTGAACCTAAGGCCCTTGGACGGGAAATAGACATCGTCGGTATTGTCCAAAACGACATTGGCAAAGGCGCAGAAATAAGTATCGTTCTTAGCCCCAGTTTCCCAAGGCAGCGAACCTATTTTGGTATATTCAGTCCTTGCGCCGGCTTTTATTTCCGTGAAGCTATGGGAGAAGCTGGACAGGTAAATGCTTTGCTTAAACTGATGATAGATAGCATGATACGTATCGCCCCCAACGATGAATTTGTTGCGGTCTACGTACCTGTAGAATGATTCCGCCCCTATTGCCAGCCCCAGTCCGGTTTTATATTTATATGTTGCCGACACATAAGGATTTACGCCGATTTTACCGCTTATGTCCAGTGATGAACCACGGACGGAGTTTACGTTGAATCCAAGGTTCAGCAGCACGGAAACCAGTTCTTCATTGTCGAATCTGGCGCCGAATCCGGCCCTGCTTCTAGGGCCTTTGTTGCAATGGAAAACCAGCTCATAGGGCTCGTTGTCTCCTGATGCTGAATAATTTACAGTTTCGAAGGCTCCGGTCCCGAAGAGCCTGGCCACGGCATCTTCGATTTCTTTGCGTCCCAAGGGGCCTTCCGGCAAATCTATGGAGGCCAGTACGGATTTTGTTTCCTTGGCGGACAGTCCTTTTACGGTTATTTTGCCGATGTTTATTTTGTCTGCGGACAAGTTGACGGTGCCGGCTTCCCGGAGTTCATTTCCATTCAGGGCCTTTGGTTTGACGCGGCCCAGGAGGGCCTCAAGGGTATCGGCACAGGAGACGGCGGCATCGTAACCGCGGCCTATCATGATGTCGATGGCTTCAGGGTCGAAGCTGAGCATGTCGTAGCCTTTAAGGTCCGGGTGGATGTTGATATCGGCAAGGGGAAGATTGTTCTCATAGACTCCGCGTCCGTACATGTCCGTGAGCTGGACCATGAGGTCCATGAGATTGTTTATTTCTTCGTATTTCTTGAAGCCTTGGGAGAGCGTTACGCCTATGACTATGTCTGCTCCAAGGGCCCTGGCGATGTCTATGGGGTAGTTGTCGCGCATGCCGCCGTCAACGAGTACCATTCCGTCTGTTTTGACGGGGGCGAAGAGTCCGGGGATGGACATTGTGGAGCGCATGGCTGTAAGAAGATTCCCGCCGTACCAGACTTTTGCTTTGCCGCTGACCATGTCTGTTGCTACGCAGACAAAGGGGATGGGGAGTTTGGCGAATGAGAGGCTGTCCTGCCAGTGGACGGTGAGGGAGGATATCAGGTTGGTGACATTCTGTCCTGCGACAAGGCCTCCGGGGAAGCTTGCGGCTACCTTTTTTGCAAAGCTTTTGACGTTTTTCCCTTCAAGGGGGATGCCGTCCTTATAGAATGGTATGGATAGCAGGTATTTTGAGTCGTATTGTTTTTTGTCGTAGGATATGTAGCGGCCGGGGATGCGGTCTCCGAGGACTTCCGGCCAGTCCATGCCGCGCATTAGGGTGTCCAGGTATGAGGATCTGTAACCAACTGAGTATAAGCCTCCTACGAGCCCGCCGATGCTTGTTCCAAGGACGATGTCTACGGGCATGCCGATGCTTTCAAGATAGCGGAGTGCGCCTACGTGGGCGGCTCCTTTTGCGCCGCCGCCGCTGAGGACAAGGGCTACTGTGGGCCGATGCTGCCGGATGGAGTCCAGGTGGGTTTTGAAGGGTTGCATTGCGAGGCTGTCCAGGGCCGGAGACACGGTCTCCAGCCTGTTCTGTGCCATAAGTTGTACAGAAATCAACACTAACAATACACTATATACGACTTTTTTCATTTTCAATTATCGTAAAATATATTTTCTCCGTGCTTGCCGGCTAAAAGGCCGCAGGCGGCGAAGATGTCTTCGCCTCTGGAGGCCCGGATGGTGCAGGTTATGCCGGAGGCCTCCAGACGGTCCCTGAACATCTCCATGACGGGAGCTGGACTGGTGCCGTAAGGGAAGTCCGGAATCTTGTGGAAGCGGATCAGGTTAACCCTGCAAGGGATACCGCGGAGCAGGCGTACAAGGGCGTCGGCGTGGCGTTTGTCGTCGTTGAAGCCGGCGAACATGGTGTACTCGAAGCTCACGCGCCGCTGTCCGGAGAAGTCGTACTGGCGCAGCAGTTCCAGGACTTTTGCCAGAGGGAAGGCTTTCTGGACGGGCATCATGGACTCCCTTTCGTCCGGGAAGGGGTTATGGAGGCTGATGGCCAGGTGGCACTTGCAGCCGTCCAGAAACTCTTTCAGCCTTGGCAGTACGCCGATACTGGACAGGGTTATGCGTTTAGGGCTCCATGCAAAGCCCCAGTCGGCCGTCAGGACCTCTATCGCGGCCATGACGGAGTCGAAGTTGTCCAGGGGCTCTCCCATGCCCATGAAAACAGCGTTTGTGAGGGCGTCGGACTCATCGATTGTTATAAATTGCGACAGGATGTCGGCTACGGAAAGGTTGCCGTGGAAGCCCTGACGGCCAGTCATGCAGAAGTGGCAGCCCATCTTGCAACCGGCCTGTGAGGATACGCAAAGGGTTGCGCGGTCACGGTCCGGTATCATTACGGCCTCAACGACAGATTCTTCGACTTCGCTCAGAATGACAGGGTGAGTGCTCGGATTGACCGGGCATCTTACCGGAAACAAATACTTCCTGGTGCCGTCGGCGGAGGTGAAAACTTCTTCCGGGGAGGTGGCGCCGACCTCGTATGTCTGCGACAGCGTTTCCCTTGCGGCCTTGGACAGATTGGTCATCTCTTCAAAGCTGCGTACTTTTTTCTTGTACATCCACTGTGCGATCTGTGCGCCTGTGTAGGACGGCAGGCCGCAGGACTGTGCTATTTCCTTTAGCTGTGCGGGAGTCTTTCCCAATAATTTTATCTTACCCATATACCCTACAAAAATACTGAAAAATTATTTCACATTCACCGTATCTTTTAATATCTTTGCAAATACGGTATCCTATATGGACAATTAAAAGTATTTATTATGGCTAAAGAAGTAGCAGCACAGGACAATGCAGGCAAACTTAAGGCCCTGCAGGCAACAATCGACAAGATTGAAAAAGATTATGGAAAGGGAACTATCATGAAGTTGGGAGATCAGCCACAATATGATGTCCAGGTGATTCCAAGCGGCTCCGTGGCCCTGGATCATGCACTAGGTATCGGCGGTTATCCCCGCGGAAGGATAATTGAGATTTACGGCCCGGAGTCCAGCGGTAAGACCACCCTGGCCATCCACGCAATAGCCCAGGCCCAGAAACAGGGCGGTATCGCCGCAATGATAGACGCAGAGCACGCCTTTGACCGTACCTACGCAAAGGCCCTTGGCGTAGACCTTGACACCCTGCTCATATCCCAGCCGGACAACGGGGAGCAGGCCCTTGAAATCGCAGACAACCTTATCCGCTCCGGAGCCATCGACATTATCGTAATCGACTCCGTTGCAGCCCTTACGCCCAAGGCAGAGATTGAGGGTGAGATGGGAGACAACAAGGTAGGACTGCAGGCCCGCCTCATGAGCCAGGCGCTCCGCAAACTCACCGCAAATATCAGTAAGACAAATACTTGCTGCATTTTTATCAACCAGCTCAGGGAAAAAATCGGCATAATGTTCGGCAACCCGGAGACCACCACCGGCGGAAACGCCCTCAAGTTCTATGCATCCGTACGAATCGATGTCCGCCGTACCACCCAGATTAAGGACGGGGAGGAGGCCCTTGGCAACCGCACCCGCGTAAAGGTGGTAAAGAACAAGATGGCCCCGCCTTTCAAGAAAGCGGAGTTTGACATTGTCTTCGGAGAGGGCATTTCCCATAGCGGAGAGGTTCTTGACCTTGCAGTAGAGATGGATATCATCCACAAGAGCGGTTCCTGGTTCAGCTACAATGACCAGAAACTTGCCCAGGGCCGCGAGGCTACAAAGCAGCTGCTACAGGACAACGTAGAGCTTTGCGACGAGATTGAAGCAAAAGTCCGCGAGCAGCTTAAATCAATGAATGATTAAAAAGGCCTTAGATACAGAAATCCAGTTTCTGCCCGGAGTGGGGCCCAAAAGGGCCTCGCTTCTGGCAAGGGAACTAGGGGTTTCAACTATCGGGGACCTTGTCAGAATCTACCCCTTCAGGCATATAGACCGCAGCACCGTCACTCCTATCGCAGAGGTGGTGCCGGATGCCGCCATGGTACAGATCAAAGGAGAGGTCGTATCCGTAGAAACGCCGCCCAAGCGCCTTAAAGTGACGGTTCGCGATGCCTCAGGAGAGATGGACCTTGTGTTTTTCAAAGGTCTTAAATATACGGCGGAGCGGCTTGTCCCGGGAGCCGTATTCACCTTCTTTGGCAAGCCTTCCGTTTTTAACGGACGCCTGAACATGGTTCATCCGGAGATTGATGCCGTACAGGCCGATGCCGCCGTGGGCAAGCCGGTTATCCTTGGCGTATATCCCTCAACGGAAAAGCTCAAGAACGCCGGCATCACCGGAAAGGTGATGAACAAGCTGATGGCCAATGCTTTGCGCATGGTGCTCCCGGAGACTGAAGAGACTCTTCCGGACTATGTCCTTAAGGAAAACGGCCTGATGGGCCTTGCCCCGGCACTGCGCAACGTACACTTCCCCACCGACGCAGAGGCCCTGCGCCGCGCCCGCTACAGGCTTAAATTTGAAGAACTGTTCCTGCTCCAGCTTTCCCTGCTGAAGCAGAAGTTCATCCGCAGCCGGGGAGAGAACGGCATAAAGATGCCGCGGGTGGGAGAAGACTTCAATCTTTGCTACAATGCGCTTCCCTACCAGCTTACAGGAGCCCAGAAAAGGGTTATCAAGGAAATCCGCACAGACATGATGAGCGGACACCAGATGAACCGCCTGCTTCAGGGAGACGTTGGTTCAGGAAAGACGATGGTGGCAGTACTCACCGCCCTCCTTGCCGTTGGAAACGGCTACCAGGCCTGCATCATGGCACCCACGGAAGTACTTGCACGCCAACACTTTGCGAATATTTCCAAGTATCTTGCCCCTACTGGAGTCAAGACTGCCGTCCTGACAGGCAGCACAAAAGCATCGGAACGTAAAAAACTTCTTCCGGCCCTGGCCGCAGGAGAAATCGGCATAATAGTGGGCACACACGCCCTCATAGAAGACACCGTCGTTTTCAAAAAGCTGGGCCTGGCCATTATAGACGAGCAGCACCGCTTTGGCGTAGACCAGCGGGCAAAACTCTGGAGCAAGACCACTGACGGCCTGCCGCCCCACGTGCTTGTAATGACGGCCACACCTATCCCCCGCACCCTGGCAATGACCCTTTACGGAGACCTGGACGTTTCCGTCATAGACGAAATGCCCCCGGGACGCAAGCCAATCCAGACCATGCTCATTACGGAAAGGCAGCGCAATTCCCTCTGGAAGTTCATCAAGGACCAGATCGGGCTGGGCCGTCAGGCTTTCATAGTATATCCGCTTATTTTCGAGAGCGAAAAGCTTGATTACCAGAACCTTGAGCAGGGCTACGAAAAGGTGGTGAAGGCCTTTCCCTTCCCTCCTTACAAGGTTGCCATCGTCCACGGGCAGCAGGCCAATGATGTCAAGACCTTCAATATGGACGCCTTCGTCGCAGGCAGGGCCAACATCCTGGTTTCCACCACGGTAATAGAAGTGGGAGTGGATGTTCCCAACGCCTCCGTAATGGTAATCGAGAGCGCGGAAAGGTTCGGGCTGAGCCAGCTGCACCAGCTTCGCGGCAGAGTGGGGCGCGGCGCGGACAAGTCCTACTGCATACTGGTCAAGGGAGACAAGGTTGGCAAGGACAGCCAGCACCGCCTGGAGTTTTTGTGCAGCACGGAAAACGGGTTCGACCTTGCAGAGGAAGACATGAAAATGCGCGGCCCCGGAGACCTTGAAGGTACCCAGCAAAGCGGCCTGCCCATAAGCCTGAACATCGCCTCTCTGGCCAAGGACGGAATCATCCTCCAGGCCGCCAGGGGTTATGCAGAAAGGGTTCTCGCAGAAGACCCTGCCCTGGAACAGCCGCAGAACCGCCTTCTACGGAAGGAGCTTGCAAAAGGTAAGTACGAAGTTAAAGATTATAGTAAGATAAGCTGATGCTTGTAGAGATTTGTTGTGACGGCCTGGAAGCCGCCAAAGAGGCCGTCGGGGCCGGAGCGGACAGGATTGAGCTCTGCTCAGACCTTGCGTGCGGGGGACTTACCCCGTCGCATGAGGTCCTGGACAATGCGGTAACCCTTGGCGTCCCCGTGAACGTCCTCATACGCCCGCGGGAGGGCGATTTTGTGTACAGCGATTCAGAGATTCACCACATCCTCTTCAATGTTGCCTATTGCGGTAACGTGGGTGTTAACGGTGTCGTTATCGGCGCTCTTACCGACGACGGACGCATTGATTTACCCCTTTGCCGGGATATTGTCGATATTGCCAGGAGCTACGGCCTTTCCGTCACTTTTCACAGGGCGATAGACAGGACCGCCGATATCATGGAGGCCCTGGACGATGTACTCTCTCTTGGTGTGGACAGAATTCTCACTTCCGGCGGAGCAGCATCGGCCCCGGAAGGCCGCGAGACCATCAAAAAGATGGTGGAAAGGGCAGGTGACAAAGCCATAATCCTGGCCGGCGCCGGCATAACCCCGGACAACGCCCGGGACCTTATCGCCTACACCGGAGTCTCCGAAATACACGGCTCCCGCGTCGGCCTTACATTATTGGCCAAAGAATAGTTATGATTCAAGAACTTGTAAGTAAATATTTGTGGTTAGTGGACGTATTCAGCGCTGCGTCCCCGCGAGGCCTCTCCCTGGAACAGATAATGGAACGATGGGAAGCCCGCTGGGGAGAACCATACAACCGCCGAAGCTTCTTCAACCACCGGGCCGCAATCCTGGACATCTTCGACGTAGAAATCAAATGCAACAGAAGCAAAAACCTGTACTACATAGACGTGGAAGAACTGGAAAGCAACAAATCCAAAGCATCGTGGCTCATTAACTCATTCACAGTAAACAACCTCCTGGCACTGAGCAAGGAAGGACTCGCCGGAAGGGTATCGGTAGAGAATGTGCCATCGGGGCAGAAATGGCTGTCATCCATAATGAACAGCATGCTTGGAAGTGAAGAACTGGAAATCAGCTACTTAAAGTACACCGGAGAACCCCTTCAAAAAAGAACAATCCTGCCGTATGCCGTAAAAGAAACAGCCAAAAGATGGTACCTCATCGGCCAGGACCAGGAGCTCAAGGCGCTTCGCGTCTACGGACTGGACAGGATACACTCAATAAAAGCCACAGGAAAACACTTCCGCCTTCCGGAAGACTTTGACGTAGACTTCCTGTTCAAAAACAGCTACGGCGCTTACATTACAGACAGTAAAGACCTGAAACACATAGTATTAAAGGCCACGGAAAAAGAAGCCAAATACCTCAGGGACCTGCCCCTGCACCACAGCCAGAAAGAACCGGAACCCGGCATTTTCACCCTGGACCTGTCCGTCACGGAAGACTTCGTCATGGAACTCCTGAGCCGCGGCAACCGCCTGGAAGTCCTTGAGCCCATGGAACTTCGCTACCGCATCCGTTTCGAATTCATCAAAGCCGCAGAAATATATAAAAACACATAATATAAGTATGCTACTAAAATCAGCATTTTTATTAATAACCACACATATGAACCTTCTAAAAACCATGGCGGTGATTGGCACCGCACTCGCAATCATGAGCTGTTCACAGACAAAGGAAAATGCCGTAAGTGACGGCTACATCGGACCATCGACAATGGTCATTGAAGATGGGAAAATGACTCCCGAAGTGCTTCTGAGCCTTGGCAGGCTGTCAGATCCGCAGCTTTCTCCGGACGGCAAAACAGTCCTTTACGGAGTCAGCTACACCTCAATCGAAGAAAACCGCAGCTGCCGCAACCTTTATATTTGCGCAGCCGACGGAACAGGAAGCCATGCGCTGACCAGTGACGGAAAAAGTATTTCCGCAGCGCGCTGGTCAAACGATGGCAAAAGCATCTTCTACCTTCAGGGCGGACAGATCTGGAAGGCTGAATTTGACGGAAGCACCCTCGCTGGCAGGAAAAAACTGTCCGACGTTGCAGAAGGCATCTCCGACTACAAGCTTTCACCCGACCAGACAAAGGTCATCTACGTAAGCACAGTACCTTCAAATGTCACCTCCCCGGCCGACAGCGACCCCGCCCTGGATAAAGCCAAAGCCTATGTGACAGAGGACCTTATGTACCGTCACTGGGACCACTGGGTAACAGAACTCCCCCACTCTTACGTAGCCAACATCGGTGGAGATATCATCAAAAAGGATAATTCTGTCGATATCCTTGGCGGCCCTGACGTCAAGTTTGAGCTCCCGTTGGAGCCATATGGCGGTGCAGAGCAGCTTTGCTGGAGCCCGGACGGCCGGTTCATAGCCTACTCCTGCAAGAAACTCTCCGGCAAGCAGTACGCATTCTCTACCAATACCGACATCTATGTTTATGATGTTGAGACAAAGTCCGATGTAA
>OMVB01000037.1 GCA_900314395.1 uncultured Prevotellaceae bacterium
TTGTTAATATTGCAGAAGAAAACAACAAAAACTTGAACAATGGCCATTATAGCAATTGATTTGGGCGGGACAAAGATTGCCGCAGCCCTGTTTTATGAAGACGGCTCTGTTAAAATCAAGGAACAAGTCTTTCTCTCAGGGGCCGTTGGAAAGGACGCCGGAGCTCTTGTAGCCGGTGCAGTACGCTCCCTGAAATCCGCGAATCCGCAAGAAACCATAAAAGCCGTAGGCATTTGTGTCCCCGGAATAGTTTATTCCAAGAAAGAAACCGTCTGGGCTCCGAACATCCCGGGTTGGGAAGATTATCCCCTGAAAAAGGACATAGAGTCTGCAATAGGTGCCGATGTCCCTGTATTAATAGAAAGCGACCGCACCTGTTACATTCTTGGAGAAGCCTGGAAAGGAGCCGCCCAAGGTTGCACAGATGCCATTTACATGGCTGTAGGAACTGGTATCGGCGTTGGCATACTGTCCGACGGACGGATTGTCCATGGATCCGGAGACATTGCCGGCGCGATAGGCTGGATGGCCTTGCAATATCCTTATACAGAAGAATATATCCCCTGCGGATGCTATGAGTTTTACGCCTCCGGCAACGGGCTTGCAGTACAGGCGCAAAGAGCGCTCAGATGCGCAAGGAACTATACCGGATATCTGTCGGCAAAACCAATTAATGAAGTTTCATCATACGATGTTTTCGCGGCTTACGAAAAGGGAGACTACATTGCGGCGGAAGTGCTGGACAAAGCAGTTAGAATGTGGGGGATGGCTGCCGCCAATCTTGTAAGCCTGTTCAATCCCCAGAAAATCATCTTCGGCGGCGGTGTGTTCGGCCCGGCCTCCAGGTTCATACGCAGGATCTACGATGAAGCCTGCAAATGGGGCCAGCCTATTGCCATGAGGGAAGTTGAGTTTTGCGTTTCGCAGATCCAGGGAGAAGCAGCCCTGATGGGAGCGGCATCACTGGCAATTAATTCATTGAAATAATGGGAGGTACATCAAAAACTGCGGTTTTCATTGCCGCATGCGCCGGAATGGCATATTTTGGCATTGCAATGTTGTCCCTTGGCCCGATACTAGGTCCTTTGAACTCGGAAGTTGAAGGCGCAAATGCGCTTCCGGCCACTCTTTCCATCGGCATCATTGCAGGAACTTTGCTGTTCGGTCCGATAGTAGACCGGTTCGGCTATAAATGGCTTCTCATATTCAGTTCTTTCATGGCACTTCTGGGCCTGCAAGGATTGTCTAACTTCAGGACGATGGAGCTGCTTCACGCATCCATTTTTTGCCTGGGCTTTGGAGGCGGTATCCTGAACGGAGAGACAAACGCCCTTGTATCAGATATTTATGATGACGATAAACGGGCCGGACGCCTGGGCGTTCTTGGGGCCTTCTACTGCATTGGAGCCCTTCTTTGTACGCTATTCAATTACCTTGTAGCAGATTTCCGGATTCCGCTGAATGTCTTTTCTGGGATAATGGCCGGCTTTATCGTGTACTTTTTCATGATAACCTTCCCCAAGGCAAAGCAGGCATCTGGAGAAGGTGCTTCACTGAAACAGTCCCTTGGGCTTCTGAAGTATCCGGCGCTGCTTATCCTTGGAGCCGCGCTTTTTTTCCAGAGCGGTTTTGAAGGAGCCAGCGGCAACTTTACAGTATCCTATCTTACCAATGTGTGCGGGGCGGACAATGCCGCGGCAACCCTTGCAATGACCTGGTTTACAATAGGAATGCTTGCAGGAAGACTTCCCTTGGGAAAAATCCTGGCAAAACTCAAGGATCTTGGCACACTGTACCTGTATCTTGTTGTTGCCCTTGCCGGAGTTCTTGGCTTCACTTTCCTGGGCAGCAATCTTACTGTAGCATATATAGCGATGATACTGATTGGCTTTGGCGTAGGGGCTACTTTCCCTGTAGTACTTAACTTCATTGGAGGCGCCTTCAAGTCACAGTCCGGAACAGCCTTTTCCATTGCGCTGTTCATCGCCCTGCTTGGACAGTCCCTGTTCAATAAATTTACAGGAGCGGCTTTTGACATAGGAAACTTCACTTTCCTTCCGATAGCACTTATCGCAGCGCTCTTGATGATAATGGTTCTCATCGGCATAAATAATTATAAATCAAATAAATAAAACTATGTTAGCTAACGAATGGAAAAACAACGCCTTTGGCGTCATGAACAAGATTGAAGCTACCCAGATGGAGAAAATCAAAGAGGTGGCAAAGGTTATGGCAGATACAATCGAGGCTGGCCGGTGGGTACATACCTTCGGTTGCGGACATGCCAACCTGCCCATAGAGGAAATGTATCCCAGGATTGGCGGTTTTGTAGGTTTCCACCCGCTCTGCGAGCTTCCTCTCACATTCTTCACCCATATCGTAGGAGAGATGGGAATCCATCAGTTCCTGTTCCTTGAAAGGACAGAGGGCTACGGACAGAAGATTATGGAAAGCTGGAATTTTGACAAACGTGACGTTCTCTGGCTCTTCTCCCACACAGGCATCAATGCCGTTAACATCGACATGGCTCTTGAGGCAAAGAAACGCGGTATGAAGGTGATTGTTTTCGGTTCTGCCGGAGAGACCGCAGACAAAAAGCCACGCCATTCCTGCGGAAAGAATCTGTTCCAGATAGCAGATTATGTAGTTGATACATGCTGCCCTCTCCAGGACGCTTCTGTTTCACTTAAAAAGCATCAGGACAAGATTGGACCTCTCTCTACAATGGCTTTTATCACAACGGTTTGGATGACTATCTGCACCGTAGCGGAAATTCTGGAAGAGCGCGGAGTAAAGCTTTACATCCATCCTTCCCACAACGTTCCGGGAGACACAACCGCCGGAGAGCGTCTTGACGCCTGCATCCGCGAATACAAAGAACGTGTAAAAGGAGTGTAATATTCAGAAAATTTGTATATTTGCGACAGATTATGCAATATTGTCGATAAATATACAGAATTGTGAATATTTCTAACGAAAAAGCAAGAGGGCTGATATCGCTGATGCCGGTGGTGGCACTGGTGGCGATGCTGGCCCTCAATATTAATATATTCGGCAGCGACGCCATACTTGGCGCCAGCCAGGTAGCCCTTCTGGTGGCTGCCGGACTTGCCGTATGGCTTAGCATGTGGCTCTTCAAAACGCCCTGGAAAGCCTTCGAGGACGCGATTAAAGGCAACATCGGCGACGTAACGACAGCCATCGTCATTCTTCTGCTGATAGGTGCGATATCGGGAACATGGATGGCCAGCGGCATCGTCCCGACATTCATTTGCTACGGAATCAAAATCATCAGCCCGAAGTTCTTCCTTCTCACCGCCTGCCTGCTCTGTGCACTGATCTCCGTAATGATAGGCAGTTCGTGGACAACGATTGCCACCATCGGCGTAGCACTGATAGGAATCGGCAAGGCAGAAGGCTTCAGCGACGGTCTTATCGCCGGTGCAATCATCTCAGGAGCCTACTTCGGGGATAAGATTTCCCCGCTGTCAGACACCACCGTCATGGCATCGTCGGTCTGCGGCGTGCCTCTTTTTGCGCACATCAAAAACCTGATGCGATCTACCGTGCCCTCCATGGTGGTGGCCCTGATTGCGTTCACTGTCCTGGGTTTCACCCAGGGTGGCGGTGCCGATGAAAACATTGTCGGTTACACCGATGTCCTGCAGGCCAAGTACAACATTACTCCGTGGCTGCTGATTGTCCCCGTGCTGACGGGCATAATGATTGCCCGGCGGATGCCGGCCATCATGGTTTTGGCCCTTTCTACGCTGCTGGCAGGCGTTTTTGCCGTTATTTTCCAGGCCGATATCCTTAGGGAGATAGGAGGGAAGATTTGCGCCGGACCGGACAACAAGATTCTTTTCACGGGGCTGATAGAGTCCATTTACAACAGTGTTGGCGTTTCTACCGGAAGCGCAGAGGTGGACTCGCTTGTGGCATCGCGCGGAATGACGGGCATGCTCAATACTGTTTACCTTATTATCTGTGCGATGTGCTTTGGCGGTTGCATGAGGGCCAGCGGAATGATAAAGGCCCTTACGGCATCGCTGGTACGGCATCTTCGCAAGAAATGGAGCGCCGTGGCGGCGACGGTTACTACCGGAACGGCCCTGAACGGCATCGTGTCCGACCAGTATCTGGCCATCCTGCTTACTTCCAATATCTACAAGGATGTGTACGAGTCCAACGGGCTGGACCCTAAACTGCTTAGCCGCAGCGTAGAGGACAGTGCAACGGTTACATCTCCCCTGTTCCCGTGGAGTAGCTGCGGAATGACGCAGGCTACTATTCTTGGCATACCTACACTGGTGTACCTGCCGTTCTGCTTTTTCAACTATCTGAGCCCGTTTATGAGCATAATCGTCTCAATTATCTCCCTCAAAAAGCGGAAATAGACAAAAAATTCTTATCTTAGGGGTCGCATTAAACTAATTCCAATAATGAAGAGAATCATCGAATGCGTCCCCAACTTCAGCGAGGGCCGCGACCACTCAGTAATAGACGCCATTGTAGCGGCTATAAGCAAAACCCAATTAGAAGGAAAGAGCGTCAAGGTGCTTGACGTAGACCCCGGAGAGGCCACCAACCGTACGGTTGTGACTTTTGTAGGCGAGCCCGATGTTGTCCTGGAGGCTGCGTTCCAGGGAGCGCGCAAGGCGCAGGAACTTATTGACATGAGGCAGCATCACGGCGCGCACCCGCGCAGCGGCGCCACTGACGTTTTGCCGCTCATTCCGGTAGCGGGAATTACCCTGGAGGAATGCGCAGTGCTGGCGCGCGGTCTTGCAGAAAGGCTGTACAAAGAATTGGGAATCCCCTGCTATTGCTATGAGGCCGCCGCTTTTAAGCCGGAGCGCAAGAACCTGGCTGTATGCCGCGCCGGTGAATACGAGGCTCTGCCCAAGAAGGTTTCGGACCCTGCTCTTGCTCCGGATTTTGGTCCGGGAGAGTACAACGATGTTGTGGCAAAGGCCGGAGCTACCAATGTGGGCGCGCGTAATTTCCTGATCGCAGTTAACTATAATTTGAATACTACTTCTACACGCAGGGCCATGGCTGTGGCCTTTGACGTGCGGGAGAAGGGCCGCAAGGCACGCGAAGGAGGCTCCCTTACCGGCAAGCTTCTGAAGGACGCCGACGGCAACCAGATATGGATTCCCGGAACGCTTAAGGGCTGCAAGGCAATTGGCTGGTACATAGATGAATACGGGATTGCACAGGTGTCAATGAACATTACCGATATTACTGCTGTTCCGCTGCATGTGGCTTACGAAGAGGTTTGCCGCGCCGCTGCGGCACGCGGCCTTAAGGTTACGGGAGTGGAGATTGTGGGTCTTGTTCCCAAGAGCGTGCTGGTGGATGCCGGCAAGTTCTATTTGGAGAAGCAGCAGCGCTCGCTTGGTATCACGGAAGATGAAATCATAAAGATTGCTGTCAAGAGCATGAGTCTTGACGATCTTAAGCCTTTCAATCCCAAGGAGAAGGTGATTGAGTTCCTGATGGAGGACGAGGCGGAAATGGCAAGGCGCGAGCGCCTTGTGCGGATGACGGTTGCGGGCTTTGCCCGCGAGACGGCATCCGAGTCCGCCGCTCCCGGCGGCGGCTCCATTTCCGCCGACATGGGGGCCCTGGGGGCTGCCCTGGCTACTATGGTAGCCAACCTGTCCGCCCACAAGAGGGGCTGGGACGACCGTTGGAAGGAGTTCTCCGACGTAGCGGAAAAGGGGCAGGCTGTAATGGAGGAATTGCTTGCGCTTATTGACGAGGATACCGCCGCCTTCGACCGCATTATGGATTGCTTCTCGATGCCTAAGGGTACCGATGCAGAAAAAGCTGCACGGGCCGCAGCACTGGAGGAAGCCACCCTTTATGCAGCTCAGGTTCCGCTCAGGACCATGGAGGCGTCCCTCAAGGCGCTTCCGCTGGCGCTTGAGATGGCGCGCAGCGGTAATCCGGCATCGGCGTCCGACGCCGGCGTCGCAGCGCTGGCCGCTACCGCGGGCATCCGCGGCGCCGCCCTCAACGTGCGCATCAATGCCGCCGGCCTTCAGGACAAGGCCAAGGCTGCACCGCTCCTGCTGCGCGCCGCAGAGATTGTCAAAGAGGCCAAAGCCCTTGAAGCACAAGTACTTGACGCGGTTAATGCCAACATCGGCATTTAGATTCTTCACTTCGTTCAGAATGACAAATTGATAACGCTATGACATTTAAGGAAGAAATATTGATGGGGATTCCGGGGAGGATTCCGGAGGCCAAGCCTTACGACAAGACCATCAACCACGCGCCCAAGCGCAAAGACATCCTGACAAAAGAAGAAAAACGCCTGGCGCTAAAGAACGCCCTCCGCTACTTCCCGGCCAGCCAGCACGCGCAGCTGGCCCCGGAATTCGCCAAGGAACTGGAAGACTACGGCCGAATCTACATGTACCGCTACAGGCCGGACTATGAGATGTACGCCCGTCCGATTGACGAATACCCAGCAAAATCCCGACAGGCAGCAGCCATTATGGCCATGATCCAGAACAACCTGGACCCTCGCGTAGCCCAGCACCCGCACGAGCTCATAATCTACGGCGGAAACGGCGCCATCTTCCAGAACTGGGCCCAGTACCGCCTGGCCATGCAGTATCTTGCAACGATGACCGATGAGCAGACCCTGGCGATGTACTCCGGCCACCCTATGGGCCTTTTCCCGTCCCACAAGGACGCCCCGCGCGTAGTGGTAACCAACGGAATGGTTATTCCCAATTACTCCAAGCCGGACCACTGGGAGAAGTTCAACGCCCTTGGCGTATCGCAGTACGGCCAGATGACAGCGGGCAGTTATATGTATATTGGCCCGCAGGGCATTGTTCACGGTACCACTATTACAGTGCTTAATGCGGCAAGGAAGGTGCTGGCAAAGAGATCCCTCGACTGCGCTCAGGATGACAAAAAGGGTATGCTGTTCGTGACAGCGGGACTGGGAGGAATGTCCGGGGCGCAGCCCAAAGCGGGCAACATAGCCGGCGTAATAAGCGTAACCGCAGAAATCAACCCCCTGGCCGCAGAAAAACGCCATGCACAAGGCTGGGTGGACGAACTCCACTACGACCTTGACGAGCTCCTGGCCCGCATCGCCAAGGCCCGCGCAGCCAAAGAAGTAGTATCCCTGGCCTACGTAGGCAACGTAGTCGACCTCTGGGAAAAACTGGCAGATTCCGGAGTACAGGTAGACCTTGGCAGCGACCAGACCTCCCTGCACAACCCCTGGGCCGGCGGTTATTACCCCGTTGGCTACACCCTTGAAGAATCCAAGAAGATGATGGCAGAGCAGCCGGAGCGCTTCAAAGAAGCCGTTCAGGCCTCCCTGCGCAGGCATGCAGCAGCCATCGGCCGCCTTGCAGACAAAGGAATGTACTTCTTCGACTACGGCAACGCCTTCCTGTTGGAATGTTCCCGCGCCGGCGCCGACGTCCTTAAAGCCGACGGCACCTTCCGCTATCCCTCATACGTCCAGGACATCATGGGGCCGATGTATTTTGACTACGGATTCGGTCCCTTCCGCTGGGTTTGCATGAGCGAAAAGCCGGAAGACCTTGCCAAGAGCGACGCCCTTGCCGTAAAGGTCCTCCGTGAGATTGCAGCAAACTCCCCGGAGGAAATCCAGGGCCAGATGCACGACAACATCCGCTGGATAGAAGAAGCCGGCCGCAACAACCTTGTGGTAGGCTCCCAGGCCCGCATTCTCTACGCCGACTGCGAGGGCCGTACCAAGATAGCCCTTGCCTTCAACGACGCTATCGCCAAAGGCGAGATTTCCGGGCCGATAGTCCTGGGCCGCGACCACCACGACGTTTCCGGCACCGACTCCCCCTTCCGCGAAACCTCCAACATTTATGACGGAAGCCAGTTCACCGCCGACATGGCCGTTCAAAACGTGATCGGCGATGCCTTCCGCGGAGCAACATGGGTATCGATTCACAACGGAGGCGGTGTGGGCTGGGGAGAAGTCATCAACGGCGGCTTCGGAATGGTAATCGACGGCAGCGAAGACTCTGCACGCCACATTAAGAACATGCTGTTCTGGGATGTAAACAACGGCATCGCCCGCCGCAGCTGGGCCCGCAACGAAGGCTCCCGCTTCGCCATCGAACGTGAAATGGCCCGCACCCCAGGCCTTAAAGTCACTATTCCTAACATTGCAGAGGATGATTTAATTGATTCTGTTTTATGACACACATAATTAGTAATGAACATCTCTCCCTTGAGAGGATTAAAGAGATAATCGACAAACATGAGAAACTGGAGCTGTCGCAGGAAAGCACGGCGGCAATAATCAAATGCCGCAAGTACCTGGACAGCAAGATGGAAGACATCGGCCGTCCGGTTTACGGCGTCACCACCGGATTCGGTTCCCTCTACAACATAACCATACCGGAAGAAGACCTGAGCCAGCTGCAATACAACCTTGTAGTTTCCCACGCATGCGGCACCGGAGAAACCGTCCGCCCGGAGATAGTCAAGCTGATGCTCCTCCTTAAGGTCCAAAGTCTCTCCTACGGCCACAGCGGCTCGCAACTTATTACAGTCCAGAGACTTATGGATATGTTCAACGAGGACATCCTGCCCGTGGTCTACCAGCAGGGCTCACTTGGCGCCTCCGGCGACCTTGCGCCGCTCGCCCACATGTGCCTGCCCCTGATAGGCCTTGGAGAAGTACTGTATAAAGGACAGATACGCCCTGCCGCCGATGTCTGGAAGGAAAAAGGCTGGGAGCCCATCAAACTCCAGTCAAAAGAAGGCCTGGCGCTGCTTAACGGCACCCAGTTCATGAGCGCGCACGCAGTCTGGTCCCTCATCAAGAGCATCCGCCTTTCCAAATGGGCCGATATCATCGGTGCGATGTCACTGGAAGCATACGACGGCCGCATTGAGCCCTTCCTGCCGCTAACGCACCAGCTGCGCCCCCACAAAGGCCAGATAGACACCGGCAAACGCTTCATAGAACTCCTGAAAGGCAGCCAGCTGTCGTCCCACTATAAGGAGCACGTACAGGACCCCTATTCCTTCCGCTGCATCCCTCAGGTACACGGCGCCGTAAAGGACAACATCAACTATGTGCGTTCCGTAATTGAAAACGAGATTAACAGTGCCACGGACAACCCCAACGTCTTCCCGGACGAGGACATGATAATTTCCGCAGGTAACTTCCACGGAGAACCTATCGCCATCCCGATGGACACCCTGGCGATAGCCATGTCAGAGCTTGCAAATATCTCTGAGAGAAGGATTTTCCGCCTGATTTCCGGCCTTAGGGGCCTTCCCAAGTTCCTTGTGGCGGAGCCCGGCCTTAACAGCGGCTTCATGATTCCGCAGTACACCGCGGCTTCCATAGTCAGCCAGAACAAGGGCCTCTGCTGGCCTGCATCGGCAGACTCCATCCCCTCTTCACAGGGACAGGAAGACCATGTGAGCATGGGCTCCAACGCCGCCACAAAGCTGGTTCGGGTTATTGACAACACAGAGACAGTACTTGGAATCGAGCTCTTCAACGCCGCACAGGCGCTGGAATTCCGCCGCCCTGAAAAGACATCGGCAAAGCTGGAAGAAATCTTTGCAGACTATCGCACCGTGGTGCCGTTCATAGAGAAGGACACCTATATGCATCCGTTGATTATCAAGTCCGTAGAGTTCATCCGCAACGAAAAGTACATTAACTTTTAAGTAATGAAAGGACGCATTCTAATCCGGAATATCGGTGAGCTGGCAGGCATTGTCCCGGCCGGTGTGCTTTGCAAGTGCGGGGAGGAGATGTCCCGCGTAGAGGCACTCAAAAACGCCTGGCTGCTTATCAAGGATGGCCGTATAGCCGAGTTCGGCTGCGGTGCGGAGCCCTGCGCCGATGAGGTCATAGATGCCGATGGCGGCATGGTTCTGCCGGCTTTTTGCGACAGCCACACCCACATTGTGTACGCCGGCAGCCGCGAGGGAGAGTTCCTGGACAAGATTAACGGCCTCAGCTACGAAGAAATTGCAGCCCGCGGAGGCGGGATCCTTAATTCCGCAGACCTGCTGCACAATACGTCAGAGGACCAGCTTTACCGCCAGTCCAAGGCCCGTCTGGATGAAATGATTGCCTTTGGCAGCGGTGCGATTGAAATCAAGTCCGGCTATGGCCTCTCCACGGAAGACGAGCTTAAGATGCTGCGCGTTATCCGCCGCCTTAAAGAGAACTCCCCGGCGCTTATCAAGGCCACCTTCCTTGGCGCCCACGCCGTGGCCCGCGGTATGACAAAAGAAGCCTATGTAGACAAAATCTGCTCTGAAATGCTCCCTGCAATAGACGGTTTGGCAGACTTTGTAGACGTATTCTGTGACGAAGGCTTCTTCACCCCTGAAGACACTGCACGTATCCTGGAAGCCGCATCAAAATACGGGATAAGGCCAAAAATCCATGCCAACGAACTGGCAGTAAGCGGCGGAGTACAGGTAGGAGTCAAATACAAGGCCCTCTCTGTAGACCATCTGGAACGCACCACAGACGCAGAAATAGAGGCCCTGAAAGGCACAGGGACCATGCCAACAATGCTCCCCGGCAGTTCCTTCTTCCTTGGCCTTCCCTATGGCCGGGCCAAGGAATTCATCGCCGCCGGCCTGCCGCTCGCCCTGGCCTCCGATTACAACCCCGGCTCATCGCCTAACGGCGACATGCGGTTTGTAATGGCCCTGGCCTGCATCAGGATGCGCCTAACCCCCGCCCAGGCCTTCAACGCATGCACGCTTAACAGCGCCTGCGCCATGGGTGTCAGCGACCAGGCAGGCTCCATAACCGTAGGCAAACGCGCCAACCTGATTCTCACCCACCCCGGCTGGAATCTCACCAAAATCCCCTACCTCTACCGCACCCCCTTCATCAGGCAAGTGATACTATAAAAAAAGCGCCGTCTGGCGCTTTTTTTATTTCTGATTCTTAAGCAAATCGCGGATCTCTTCAAGGAGAACTACATCGTCGGGCTTCGGGGCGGGTGCCTCAGGCTCTGCGGGAGCCTCTTCTTTCTTTTTAAACTTGTTGATGGCCTTGATAACCATGAAGATACAGAAAGCAACGATCAGGAAGTCAACTACAACCTGGATGAAGTTACCATAAGACAGGGTAACGGCAGGTTTAACTACTTCCTCGCCCTCCATAACAGCCTCCCTGAGGGTAACTGAAAGGGTGGTAAAGTCTACATTACCAATCAGGCCGCCGATAAGGGGCATCAGAAGGTCATTTACAAGAGAGGTGACGATTTTGCCGAAGGCAGCGCCGATGATAACACCGACAGCCATATCGACAACATTGCCCTTCATTGCAAACTCCTTAAATTCTTTAAGCATTCCCATAATGTAAATATTTAAGTGTTAGTGAATTGTAAGCGAATTAAAGTATAGTTACAGGCTGGAGTGCGCTGTAAAGGGTAGTTAGCACCTTTGCAAACTCTGCGGCGGGAACAACTACAAAGCGCTCACCGGCGGAAGTCTCGAACGAAATCTTGCCAACGCCGCGCATGAGGCTCTTGAGCTGGTCGATGTCCGGGTAGCATACAATCTCTCCCTTGGGAAGGTCCTTCTCCTGTGCAAGCCTGATTACGGAACCGGCAGGAGTTGTGAAAGTAACAGCTGAACCGCCGGGGATGACGTCAGCATCCACCTTAAGGTTAAGGTCGTAGCTCTCTGAGTTGCCCTCTGCAGAGTAAAGATATGAAAGTGAAAGACTTACGGCCTGGCCAATCTTCTTTGTAACAGTACGCGCCGTCCTGTTGTCTGAATAATCGTCCACGGTCTCAAGGTCGCTGCCAACAGTGATATTGGTGGCCTTGGCGGCGCTGACGGCGTCGTATGCAGCAGCCAGGGCCTTGGAGAACTCATTGTTCTTGAAGCTTACCTTTACATGACCGTCTGCGGACATCCTGCGGGTAGCGTCAAGGTCTGTTACACCGCTGAGCAGTTTGTCAAGGTCTGACTGCTCCATATAATAGAGTCCGTAGTTAAGGAATACGGTTTTGCCGGCCTTTTTTATGCCTTTGGGAGCCACTTTGTTAGGCTCGTCCGATGCATTCTTGAGCATAACGCTCTTTCCGTTTGCCAGGTTGAATACGATGCTTGCATTTTTGGGCATCTTCCATGCCGATGCTGACTCAAAGTCGATCCTGAGTGTATAAAGCGCACCGCCGTCCGGGTAGGTTACCCGGTTAAGTTTGAGCTGCAATGCAGGAGATGAAGCCACCTCTACCCTTTCCGCCCCGGTATAAACAAACTTGTTGCGTTTGTAATTATTCCTCAGCAGGTCCTGTCCAAATGCCGATGACACAATTAAGGTCGCAAGCAAAGTGATGATAGTCTTTTTTAACATAATTATTTGGTTTTCAATTTTTTACATAAAGCGTCAGCCTCCCTGGCGCCAAACGGTCTTGATATAGTTGCACAAATCAGGCCAGCGGCCGCGGCAATCACAACCATGATTATAATGTAAATGGATTCCGGCTCCGGGACCACCACCTTGGAAAGGCACCACATGAAACCGACGGCAAGCAGGGCCAGTATGACATCGGCAATAAGACCGAGTTTTTTGGCGGAGCAGATGCGGATACGGTAGTTGTGCAATTCACCGTCGGCCAGGTCCTCCGGGGAAACATCGTTCACATCGCAAATAAGGTAGCGGGTGCTTAGCATGGTGGAATAATCCAGCCAGAACTGTCCGCCGCCGGCCTCCCCCACGTTCTTGGATGAAGCTTTGAAAAGCTCCCACAAGCCCGCACAGAAGCTATCCATGTCCTTGGGAGAAGAGACATCGGCATTGCAACGTAAGACTTGTTTAACCTTGGTATCGAATTCCATAATCTCTGACGATTTGCAACTATTTCGCATTATTACAACAAAAGTAATGTTTTTTTTGTATATTTGGGACACTTAAACCTCAAAAACTGTATAACGATGTATAAATACCGCCAGTTTGATGACAAATATGTCTTGAGTATCGACAATCACCAGCATTTAGCCGCTGCAATTGCCGCATTCTGCAAAGAGAAGGGCATTCTTGCCGGAGCAGTTTACGGAATCGGGGCCGTTAATGAGGCTACTCTCCGCTTCCTGGACCCTGCAACCAAGAAGTACGTAGACAAGACATTCGCAGAGCAGATGGAAATCTGCAACCTTACAGGCAATATTTCAGAGAAAGACGGCCAGGTTTACCTTCACCTGCACGTTGTACTTGGGCGCAGGGACTACACCTGCGTAGGCGGGCATCTGCTGGAGGCTAAGCTAAACGGGGCCTGCGAGCTGGTGATTGAGACCCTGAACGGTCCCAAACTTCCCCGCTACGCAGACGCGGAGACCGGCCTTAACCTGTACGACTTCAGGAACTAAGCTCTAAACTAAATATGACACTGATGATTATTCAGCTGCTGATAGTGCTGGGTGCCCTCTACGTTGGCTCCCGCTACGGCAGCCTTGCCCTTGGTGCAATCTCAGGAATAGGCCTGGGTATCCTTGTGTTCGGCTTTGGAATGAAGCCCGGAACGCCCCCTACGGACGTTATTTCATTATTATCGCAGCCGTAACCTGCGCCGGAATGCTTCAGGCATCGGGCGGCATGGACTGGATGATACAGATTGCAGAGAAGATGCTCCGCAAGCATCCGGAGCGCATCACCTTCCTTGCCCCGCTTACAACCTTCTTCCTTACCGTAATGGTAGGAACAGGCCACGTGGTCTACACCCTGATGCCCATTATCTGCGACATCTCCCTTAAAAAGGGCATCCGTCCGGAAAGGCCCTGCGCAGTGGCTTCAATAGCGTCGCAGGTTGGTATAACCTGCTCCCCTATCGCCGCAGCAGTGGTTTCATTCGTGATTATATCCAACGCCAACGGATACAATGTAGCCATCCCGCAGGTGCTCATGGTAACCATCCCGTCTTGCATCATCGGCCTTATGATGGCAGCAACGGCATCGTACCGCAGGGGAAAGGATCTTGACAAAGACCCGGAGTTCCAGAAAAGGCTTGCAGACCCGGAACTTCACAGGTATATGTACGGAGAATCTGCAACCACCCTTGACAAGAAGATTGACGGCCGTGCAAAGGCTTCCGTATTCATTTTCCTGGGTGCGCTGCTTATTATAGTGCTCTTCGCATGCTGCCAGATGATCAAGGTGGACCGCGGCGGAGAAAGCGTTGCCCTGGCAGAGGCCATGGGCATTCCCAAGATGAACCTTATCATCCAGATTATCATGCTGATGGCAGCCGCCTTCAACATCATCTTCTGCAAGGCCCAGCCCAAGAAGGCTGTCGCCGGAGCCGTCTGGCAGTCCGGTATGGTTGCCGTTGTGGCCATTTACGGTATCGCCTGGCTGGCCGACACCTTCTTTGGCAACTATATGGAGGAACTTAAGACGATGCTTACAGACCTGGTTACCCAGTACCCGTGGAGCATAGCCTTAGTGTTCTTCCTGGTGTCCGTTCTTATCAACTCCCAGGGAGCTGTCGTTGTGGCGATGCTGCCTCTGGCTTACAAGCTTGGCATCCCCGGACCGGTGCTTCTGGGTGTGCTGCCCAGCGTTTACGGATACTTCTTCATCCCTAACTACCCTTCAGATATCGCCACGGTGAACTTCGACCGCTCAGGTACTACAGTTATCGGAAAATATCTCCTGAACCACAGCTTCATGATGCCGGGAATGATTTGCGTAATCGTATCCACCATCGTAGCGTACCTTATCACCAACGTATTCTTCTCCGACTACTTTGCTTCGTTCATAGGATAAATGTTTATGGAAAACAGATCGACTCCAACAGTACGGCAAGTCCTGGCAAACTACGCTAAAG
>OMVB01000061.1 GCA_900314395.1 uncultured Prevotellaceae bacterium
TTGAGATACTTGCGGTTCACCTCATACGTTATTGTGCGGAACTCTTCAAGGGCTGGATGCAGAAGATCTGTGATGATAAATCGGAAGAACTTTACGACTTCTTCCTTGAAGCGCAGTGCTAAAGTCCTGGCTCCTATCCACAACTGGCCACAGCCAAACTTGATGAAAAACGGCAATGGAGTATCCAGAAACAAGTCGTACCCCTGCAATCTGAACTTGCACCCTTGGGGAAGTATAAGGCCCTTTCGGATTTCATTCAGAGCACCAAGCAAAGAATAACTATCGTCCTTAACAACGATGGTGTTCAGATTCGCTCCAATGTGTGCACATAAGTGTTGGAACATGTCCTCGGCGATATGCTCACTATACTTGGATATGAGGGCGTCTTGTGTCACCGGCCGGTATTTTTACTTTTTGCTGTCCAGTTCCTGAATCTCTTCAGCCGTAAGCGGCCGCTCTCCGATAAGCTCACAATCAATGTTGCGGAGCTGAAGCTGATTCTCTTTGCGGCAAAGGAATCCCTCTTCTTGAACACCGACCATCTCGCCGGCTTCGTCCCGGCTGATTGCCTTCCTCTCTTCGGCTTTCTCGTCCACTACGATGTATTCGTTTTTGGTAATGACGACAATGAAGTCAGGCAGTAATGCTAACCCAATGTAGTCTTTCTGGTCAAACCGATCGGGCATGAGGTACCCAATCTTAGCGGACTTTCTGCCTTGAATGCGTAGCACAATTCGCGGCATATACATGTTTCCAACGTGTCCTTCCATTGTATGGACACCCACTCTCGAGAAGGTTAATTTTGCAGATTCTAACATGGCTGTATCTATTTGTTTGTTTGCAAAGAAACAAACTCACTCTGCCAAAAAGCGGCAGATTGCGTGTGAGGAATGCTATTAATCATAAAGTTCTCCTAATATCAGGCTTATAACTTCTTTCGCCAAAGCTAACGAGACAGTCTCCGATGAATGTTGCAATTTGATAGAGGAGATTATTCCCTTAATCATTCCAATATCCTGTAAGGGCAGTTCGGAAATAAAACATTTGACTTCTTCTGATATTTCTGGTGCGAAACGACTAATTATCTCAAACCTTTCGGAATCCGTTAACTCGTTTATCTCCACAACTAAGCCACGGCGACAACGATTAATCAAGCGTTCCGGGAAAGAAGATGAAAGATGATATATGTACTTACCGCTGGTAAAAACAACCAGTCTTTCGTTTCTGAGAAGATAGTCTGTAACCTGTAACAAACACGCTTGAGTATTGACATCAATAAAATCATGGATGTCATCAAGAATTAAGACATCCATTTTCTGATAGAATGAGTAAAAGTCAGAAAGATGATTGCTTTTAACTGCGTCCAAGTATTGAGCTATGAACTCCGAAGCCGTAGCATAGACAACCGTCTTATTTGGCTCTCTTTTCAAAATCTCGTTCCCCAAACCCTGGGCTAAATGTGTTTTTCCTGACCCAGTCAGCCCCATAATAAGCAATGGGTTCAAGTTTGTACTTCCATCCGCTTCAATTATCATTTTTGCGGCTTTAATAGGTAGGCTATTATGTTCTGTGACAACTATATCCGCAAGTTGAAAATGTGGATTAAGTCGAGAATTAATGGGGCAATCTATCATACAATATATCGTTAAAAACTTAGAAACTGTATAATTTTCAACTCATTACAACAACAATAGCCCGTTTCTGGGTGCCAGAGACACCCGCCGAACGACCTTGAACAAAAGCCGAAAAAAGTGTTAAAAAACCGCGGAAATAATGCTTGAAAAATTTGGATAAGTGCTTGATTTTCAGTAACTTAGTAGTTACCACACAACTAGTTACTTGTATGAAAACCAAGCCCCTTATCCAGCTGAGAGAGATGATTGCGGCAGCCCTCTCGAGCATGACAAATTTAGGCAAATCTTTCCGAACTTTCATCATCGAGACCATGGAACTTTATCTTACATCCTCCGGACGCATGAACTTCACCCAGATGGCGAGGTGTGGCCGCTCATGTGAGAGCCGGTTCCGCCAGAACTTCAAGAAGCCCTTCGACTGGCTTTCATTCAACCGCCACTTCCTTTCTCCAATGATGGGACATCGTATCGCAATAGGCATCGACCCATGTTTCATCCCCAAGGCTGGAAAGAAGACTCCGGGCGTCGACTGGTTCTGGTCCGGCTGCGCCGGTGCCATCAAACATGGTCTTGAGATCCTGGGACTCTCCATTGTTGATGCGGATACCAAGGATGCCGTGTTCCTGAAAGCGGAGCAGACCTTTACCCAGAAATGCCGTGGGCGCAAGCCCAAATGCACCAGGGGGATGGATGATCCTGATTCCCTCACGGGGTGGTATCTGAGGATGCTATGTCGCATAAGCAAACAACTGTTGTCCATCTGTAATCTCATTGTGGCTGACGCCTACTTCTCCAAGGAGAGCTTCGTTACCGGCATCAAGGAACTGGGCTTCAATATCATAAGCCGCTTCCGCGATGACGTTAGCCTGAAGTATCTTTATCGCGGTCCAAAGGCCAGGAAGAGAGGACGACCTCAGAAGTTCGCCGGAAAGGTTGACCTGAAGAACCTTGACATGAACATCTTCAAGGAAGAGTACTCTGTGGATGACAAACTTGTTTATAAGCTGTATACCGCAGATGTCTGGGCGGTCAGTCTAGGCCGTGAAGTCCGGGTTGTCATCGTTGACTACCTTGATACAGGCAAAAAGACTCAAGTCAGGAAGGTGTTCTTCTCAACGGATCTGACTCTGTCTGCTCGTGATATCTTCGACATCTACCGGACGAGGTTCCAGTTGGAGTTCGTCTTCCGCGATGCCAAGCAGTTCACTGGTCTCACGCACTGTCAGGCCCGCAACAAGGAGGCCCTTGCCTTTGCGTTCAACGCGTCCTTGTCTTCCGTCAACGTTGCCAGAGCTTATGCCCGGCAGCAGGGGCACAACCTTTCGGTCGGTTCAACCAAAACCCTGCTGCACAACGCTGCAATGGTGGATCGATTTATTGCAATGTCCGCGAAACACGCGAACTTGCGATTAAATAACACTGATTTCAAAGAACTCTTATTCTACGGCGTTCGCGCCGTGGCATAAAAACTATAAAACTAACGAACTATTGATCATAATAATTCAAAATTGTTTGTCGGTAAATAAACAATGGGATTCTTTCTGGAATGAATTAGACGATCATTAATCATCCCAAGTGAGTAGTTTCGTGCGGAACATCTCCCAGAGGAGGTTCCAGGCTTTGTCGAAACGAATGCGTTGGGCATCGCACCAGAAGTCATGGCCGTCGTAATCCGGGCTTGGGAAGCGCTTGCGGTTTTTGAAATTGACGTAGCGGGAGAAATGCTTGGCGTCAAAGTAATCGTCCTCATCTTCTGTGTGCTTGTATTCTGACTGTCCACCCCAGTCAAGTATCACTTCCATCAGGCCGATGGCCCGCTCCATCTGGTCTGCATAGACCGGCCCGTTGGCAACGGGAGACCAGTGTCGCATATATTCAACCATCATTCCCATCTTGACTTTCATTACCGATATCAGATGATACCAACCCCAGTTATCATTAAAAGCAGCTGCCCACTGAATAACCAGCCTGTCTTCCCACTGATCTCTTTTCTTCGCACGATCGGCCCTGGCCAGATGTCCTCGGCAGAACATATCGTCGCTGTCTTTTCGTCCACGAAGGAATTCTGCCTTCATTTCATCCTCCGATAGTGTTATCTTCTTGCCGCACTCGCGGGCGAACTGATATAGATAGTCCCGGGGATATTCCTTCCATTCTCCTTCCACGTCGTACTTGTACTGCTGCAACTGGTGGTGAAGCGGATTATTCGCGACCTTCTTAACCCATTTGATCATTCCTGCATCAGCCATTCGAGTGACAGCGTCGTAGATGTCATCATGGCCAATCTGTGGATGCTTCGTACAAACTTCTTTGCAGATGTCACCAATCGTTTTGGGCTGATCTTTGGGTGTGGCGTCAAAAACGTCGGAGTACAGGTAGGTGCGATAGGGATGGAAAAATGTTCCGAACTGGCTCACGAGTACCGGACTACCCAGGGCGTCTTCTCCGCCCCAGCTTTTCCAGACCTCGTAGAACACCTTCCTCATCTTTTGTGTGACCATCCTGGGCTTAAAAGAATTGCGCGAGACTGAATCTCTGTCTACATCGCAGTCAATAAAGACTTTCACCTCTTCGAGCCGCTCATAGTCCTCATCATACGGCTTCCAGTTATACCGGCGGTCTTCAGGCGTCACATCGATGGCATAAAAACTATGCTTATACGTATGCGCAAATAAATAGAGGAGCAGCCGAGAGTCGGCGTCCTCTGCGTGCCAGACGATCACTCTGTCATACTCGGGCCCTTTTTTGACGGTCTCGATAAAGGTCATCAAGTCCTGATACAGGTTGGCTACCGGATATGAATTGGGCTTATACCACGATATGGCCGTCTTCATCATTTCCACGTTAGTCAGTGCGTCTGGCTGATAGTGAAGGTTGGTGGGGACGGGGTACTGGATTACCTCATGATTTGCTTTGTCCGGTTCGTCGCCAATCCATTTCTCGACGATGAGGGGCCAGATGATTCCTGAAGGGATGATGTGCAATGTTTTTCCCATACTTTATGTCATTTTCACGGGGACAAAGGTAAACGGCGTTCGTGCCAAAATCCGGCAGCGCATTATTTCTCACGAAAAAAGTGAGGTATTTGTATCCCTGCCGCTGTTTGGCATTCCAGAAGCCTACCTTTGCAGCATCAACAAGAACAGATTGTATGGATAACACGAAGTATCTCAGCATTTTTGGCGCATTTGAGAAAGCGCCGCTCGAAGATTTCCTGAAGGGAATATTCAAAGGACTTTCCGAGGAACAAAGCAAATCGCTGCTCATCGAAGATGTATCATACCATCGATTGAACGCGAATGTCGTGACACTGGAAGCATGGATGTGTATGGCTCCGATGGAGACCAACCAATGGCTCTGGGTAAGAGTGGAAAAGGACGATGTCTCAGGAAGCGTCCAGGAACAGTTCTTTACTAAGGATTCTTATCGGAAACAGGCCCTATCTTCGTTGCAAGAGTGTCTCGATTATTATAAAGAAAAGGGTTGACCTCAGCGGCCAACCCTTCGCTTTAACCGAGGACCTCGAAAGTGAAATCTGCCTGCTGGCAACAGGCCTTCTGATAGTCGAAGCCGTAGATTCGCATATAGACTTCTTTCAGCTCCTTAGCTCCGTTGTTGAAAGGAGAAGTCATGTGCTGCTGGGTTGTAACAATCACGGACATATTCGGAGTCAGCACAAGGCCGTTGGACCTCTTGATGCGCTTGGGGGTAACTTTGAATACTTTTGCCATATCTTTTGTGGTTTGTTTTAGACGGCAAAAATAACTACTCAGAATGCCAATGCCTGGCAGTTATATAGTGTAGTAGATACCGCATAACATATTATATTAAATAAGCCATCTTGTATACTGCCACATTTTGGCATGATGTTACCATACCTTTGCGGCCAGAATGATAGACAATCATGTATTATGGATGACTCAAAAGATAAATACACTGTGATCTCCGCAATCGAGGAAATCATAAAGACTGCCTCATATGAGGAGAAAGAGAAGTTCGGAGGGACCTCAGATTACTACAGGTTTGACGAGAAGCTGATGAAGGAGGTTAATAAGCCGGCAGAGTTTCTTGCAGGAAAGATGGCGATTACCACAAAGCAAGCCGTCCTCTTCTCTATCATTGTAGAGATTTCAAAGTGTGATGATTTTTCCAAAAGAGATCTGGCAGATAAACTCAAGACCAGTTTTGTTCAGTTGCTGTCTTACGAAGATGATTTAAAAGCGCTTGAAGGTGCACTGATTATAAAAAGAGGGCGTTGGGGCAAGATACGTGTTGGAGAGGAGGTTTTGCGATGTTTGGAGAAAAACAAAGCATTCAAGCGTCCAGCATTTACCGACCTTAAGACCTTTACCATCTTATCAAGAATAACGCTCTTGTTCCGTGAACTTGATAATGAAGAAGTTGAGAGGGAGATAGCCCTGAACGAAATGGATGCCATGATATTGGCTAATCCGGGAACGAGTATTGCGATGGCTGCGAATAAATACGGTATCCTGAAAGAAGGGGCCAAAGGGAACGAGGATTATTACGAATATGATGGATGGGATAATTTACAGAACCTGGATTGTTTGGACAGCATGTGTCCGGCTGAGAGAATGCTCTTTTACGCCTTATGCTTCAGATACCAGGAGTACGATGATGATTATTGTGGCTGGTGGGACTTTCGTAATTTCTTTGACAATAGGACAATGGAAGAATTGCAGCAGTATTATAAGGACGAAGAGTTGGAATTGCAAAGAAAAGGTGTTATTACGTATGCTTCACTTGACGGTATGCTTGTAAAAGATCACTTCAAAATTGTAGATTCAATTAAGGAAGAGATTCTTGCAGATTGTGGCGGGTTACACGAGGGTGCTCCGATGTCCGGTTTACTCAAATTTGATTCCCTTGAAGAAAAACCTTTATTCTATGACCGCCAGGTAAAAGAGAGCTTAACCACACTTAATAACCTGCTTACAGAGAACCGATACGCGGAAGTAAGGAAGGCTCTTGAGGACAAGGGAATGCGATCCGGCTTCACTTGCCTTTTCTATGGTAGTCCTGGCACCGGCAAGACGGAGTCTGTTTACCAGTTGGCAAAGAAGACAGGACGTGACATCATCATGGCGGATGTGTCCAAACTCAAGAGCATGTGGGTTGGTGAAAGCGAGAAGAACTTGAAGAGGCTTTTTACTAACTACAAAAAACTTGTCGAAAAATCCTCTGTTACACCAATACTACTGTTCAATGAAGCCGATGCCATCTTTGGCATCAGAAAATCTGGGGCGGAAGGTGCGGTTGATAAAATGGAAAACAGTCTTCAGAATATCATTCTCCAGGAGATGGAAGATCTTAAGGGAATCCTGATTGCCACGACAAATCTTACGGAGAACCTGGACAAAGCATTCGAGCGCCGCTTCCTTTACAAAGTGAAATTCAGCAATCCATCAGTGGATGTCAAGTGTCAGATCTGGAAGGCAATGATGCCGGAAATACCTGAAGCTGATGCCCGCTTTCTTGCTGAGAAATTTGATTTCAGCGGAGGTCAGATAGAAAACATAGTTCGCAAAAAGACCATTCAGACAATCCTCACTGGCCAAGAGCCTGAGATGGAAACCTTGATGTCCTTTTGCTGTGAAGAGG
>OMVB01000185.1 GCA_900314395.1 uncultured Prevotellaceae bacterium
TCGCTCGGTCGAAAAGACAAAGAGTCGCTCGGTCGAAATGACAATAAGATTGAGCTGACGTCCTATGCGCCTAACCAGCTGGAGTACAGCTATAAAGCAGGGCAGGACGCCCTGGCAGTATTCAGCGAGATTTGGTGCAACTACGGCTGGAAAGCCTGGCTGGAGGATGCCTCCGGCAACAAGACCGCAGACATAGAGCTGCTCAAGGCAGACTGGACCCTGCGCGCCGCCGTGCTGCCCGCCGGGGAACATAAACTTGTAATGCGCTTTGAACCCGCATCTTATGCCAAAGGCCGTCGGATTTCCGCAATCAGCAGCTGGCTGCTGATTCTGCTGGCCCTGGGCTGCGCCCTGGCGCCTAAAGTTCTGAAAAACAATTGATTATAAAGAAGATGGCCGCCACGAAATATTCAATAATAGTTCCTGTCTACAACCGCCCGGACGAGGTAAAGGAACTTTTGGAAAGCCTGTGCACACAGACTTTCCGGGATTTTGAGGTGATTCTGGTAGAGGACGGTTCCACTGTCCCCTGCGCCGATGTCGTCCGCCAGTTCACGGACCGGCTGTCTATCAATTACTTCACAAAAGCCAATTCCGGTCCCGGCCAGACCAGGAATTACGGCGCGGAACGTGCCGGCGGGGAATACCTTATCATCCTGGATTCGGACGTAATGGTACCTCCGGGATACCTCCAGGCAGTTGAGGACGAACTCCTGCGGGAAAAGGCCGACGCCTTCGGCGGCCCGGACAGGGCGCACAAGGATTTCACGCCAATCCAGAAGGCCATAAACTACGCCATGACTTCTTTCTTTACCACCGGCGGCATCCGCGGCGGCAAGGTAAAGATGGACAAGTTTTACCCTCGCAGCTTCAATCTGGGAATATCGGCAAAGGCATACAAGGCTCTCGGAGGCTTCTCAAAAATGCGCTTCGGAGAGGATATCGACCTCAGTATCAGGATTTTCAAGGCAGGTTATAAATGCCGTCTGTTCCCGGAAGCCTGGGTATGGCACAAGCGCAGGACGAACCTTAAGAAATTCTTCAAGCAGGTTCACAACTCCGGCATCGCCCGTATTAATCTTTACAAGAAATACCCTGAATCCCTGAAGCTGGTTCATATGCTGCCTGCGGTTTTCACCCTGTTCTGCTGGCTGTTACCCCTTACGCTTCTTTGGGCTTTCGCTGTGTTTGCCGATTCTTCCATAAAAAACAAGAGCCCCAAAATCGGCCTCCTGTCGGTTGCTGCTTCGTTTGTCCAGTTAACCGGCTACGGTTCCGGCTTCCTTCGCGCCTGGTGGTTGCGCTGCGTCCTAGGCCGCGACGAAGAATTGCAGGCGTTCAAACAAACTTTCTATAAATAAGGCAGTTACACTGCAACGGGCGCCTTGATGGCCGGCCAGGGGTCGTAGCCTTCAAGGGTAAAGTCCTCGTACTTGAAGTCGAAGATGGACTTTACGTCCGGATTAAGCCGCATCACGGGCAGGGCGCGCGGTGTGCGCGACAGCTGCTCACGGACCTGCTCCATATGGTTCAGGTACAGATGGGTGTCTCCCGTAGTATGCACAAAGTCTCCAAGGCCAAGCCCGCAGACCTGGGCTATCATCATCGTCAGAAGCGCATAGGAGGCAATATTGAAGGGCACGCCAAGGAACGTGTCTGCACTGCGCTGGTATAGCTGGCAGGAAAGCTTGCCGTCGGCGACATAGAACTGGAAGAGGCAGTGGCAGGGAGGAAGAGCCATCTTGTCAATCTCCGAAGGGTTCCAGGCCGTTACAAGCATACGGCGGGAATCCGGGTTCTTCTTAATGATCTCTATTACCTGCGAAAGCTGGTCCACGGCCTTGCCGGAAGCGGAGTTCCAGCTGCGCCACTGATGCCCGTAAACGGGCCCCAGTTCTCCGTCCGGGCCGGCCCACTCGTCCCAGATTGTAACCTTGTGGTCTTGGAGATATTTTACGTTCGTATCCCCGGCAATGAACCACAGAAGCTCGTAAATTATTGATTTAAGATGAACTTTCTTGGTGGTCAGGAGGGGAAAACCTTCGGCCAGGTTAAAGCGCATCTGGTGACCGAAGATGCTCTTTGTGCCAACTCCGGTACGGTCGTGCTTCACCACGCCCTTGTCCATTATCTCCTGCAGCAGATCCAGATACTGTTTCATGGGCCGATGGTTATTTGGTTGAGAATTCAAAGACGATGGCCTCCGTGAAGGTTTCTCCGGGGCGCAGTACGGTTGAAGGGTAATCCGGATGATTGGGACTGTCCGGGAAGTGCTGGCACTCTATGGCAACGGCATCGTAATCGTGGTAGGTTACGCCGTCTTTGCCGGCAGGGCAGCCCTCCAGCCAGTTTCCGGTGTAAATCTGTACGCCAGGCTGGGTTGTAAACACCTTGAGAACACGCCCGGAAGCGGGACAATAAAGCTCTGCTGCGGGCGAAAGCTGGCCGGGTACATAGTCGTCCAGGACAAAGCAGTTGTCATAGCCCTTGCCGTAGTTCAGGGCAGGGAAGTCTGCCTTAAGGTCGCGTCCCAGCGGCTTGGGATTGACAAAGTCCATGGGTGTACCGGCAACAGGCTCTGAATCGCCGACGGGGATAAGGGTGTCGTCCGTGGGAAGGTATTCCGATGCGGCCAGGCACAGCTCGTGGTTGAAAATATTCTCTTTGAAGGCGGCCAGGTTAAAGTATGCATGGTTGGTCAGGTTGACAACCGTAGGGGCATCGGTAACGGCTGCGAAGGTGAGCTTGAGGGCGTGGTCGTCTCCCCACTCGTAACGGGCTGTCGCCTTCAGGTTGCCGGGATATCCGGCCTCACCGTCGGCGCTGAAGTAAAGGAACTCAACGGCGTTGTCGCCGGCAAGGCGGCTCTCCCAAATCTTGTTCTGGAAGCCGTCAGGGCCGCCGTGAAGGTGATTGGGACCGTTGTTCACTGGCAGAGCGTATGTTGCACCGTCAAGGGTGAATTTTCCCTTTGCGATACGGTTCGCAAAGCGGCCGGGACACTTGCCTGCGCAGGGGCCGTCGGCAAAATAATCCTCTGCTTTGGGATAACCCAGGACAACATCGGCAAGAATGCCGTCCTTATCAGGGACAACGGCGGCGACAAGGGCTGCGCCAAGGGAAGAGAGTTCTACATAAGAACCGTCGCCTGCAGTGAGACGGTATTTGATTATTTCTTTTCCGTCAGGGCCTTTGCCCCAGACTTTGCTTTCTGCCTTCATATGGGTGTTGTTTAAAAAAGTAAATCGTACAGTTTCATCTCTACTTCCTCGTAGGTGGCATCCTTCAGGATCACGTTCTTATCTGCGTCCAGAAGGTACAGGGAAGGTATCGCCCGCAAAGAGTAGATGGTATTTGAGAAGAGCTGTCCCAGGTGGTCGCGGCCGCAAATCCACTCCGGGGGATAGGTACGCACGTATTCTTCCCAGGCCTGGACGTCCTCGTCCGGATAAATGTTCACAATCTTGAAGGCTCCCTTGTGCAACTTGTCACTCAAGGGTTCGCTCTTCCTGAGGTTGTCCTGGTAAGTTGCGCACAGTGGGCAACCGGGATTACTGAAGATAAGCAGCGTAACCGGGGCCTCAACGCTGTACAGGCTGGATATCCGGCCCTCCGGGGTTATAAACTTGAAGTCTGCCGCGGGTGTTCCGGGACGGTTCAGGGAGCAGAGTTTTGCCTGGAATTCATAAATACTGCGGGAGGACTCGTCCGGCAGCGGACCGGACAGGAGGGCGCTTAGGAAAACAAGATACGCTTCCTCGTTCCGCCCCGGGGAGTTGGGGTCATAAAGGTGCCTGCAGGCAAGCTCCGTGAGCTTGTTAAGGACGGCATAATCCCTTGTAGCAGAGGCCTCCGCCCGCGCAGCCGACACCGTTCCCGCCACCGCTTTTTCCATTACCGGGGCCGATGCCGCCTTCAGCACCGTCACCCAGAGCACAAACTTTTCCTCAACTTCCTTTTGCGGAATGCCTTTGATTGTAAGGGAATCCGTCGTCCCTTTGGCATCGGCAAATCTGTCCCAAAAATGCTCCGTAAGATAGTCCACACGGTCCTGCGGCTCCGACATCACGCCGGGGACCTCCACCATGGGGAAAGAATTGCCGGATTCAACAGAAGGGCCGTCATTAACGGCCGATCTGCCACGGCATCCCGCCACCAGGGCGCACAGGACGAATATGGACAATATCTTACTCTTCATTCTCTGACAACGGATCCAAGAAGGGGCAGAATCTGTAATATCATAGTATCTATTCTTTCAATTACAAATATATTACAATTGGCAAATAATTCCTACTTTTGTGGAGATGTTTTTGGTGATGCGCCGATGAAAAAAAAGCTTCTCACTCTGATTATGATTTTTGCGGCTGCCTTTGCAGCACGCGGACAGTTCTATCTTGCCGGGGACGATCCCGGCAGCTTCAAATGGAACTATGTGCGCACGCCAAACTACAAGGTTATTTACCCCAAAGGACTGGATTCGCTGGCCGTGGTTTACGCCCGCGCGCTGGAGACAAGCCGCCCCAAAGTGGCCCTGAGCGCCGGTTATCTTCCCGGAGAAAAGTATTGGAGCGCAACCCCTGTGGTCCTGCATCCCAAGACCGGATACGCCAACGGTTCGGTTGCCTGGGCGCCGATGCGGGTGGATCTTTTCACCCTGCCGGAGGCCTATAACCCGGAGACCCTGCCCTGGGAAAAGGAGCTTTCAATCCACGAAAACCGCCATGTGGCGCAGCTTCAGTTTGGCTCGGACGGTATTTTGAAACCCTTTACGTGGTTGTTCGGAGAGGCCGCTACCGGGCTGTTTGCCGGAATATTTCCCAACTACTGGATGACGGAGGGCGACGCCGTTGCCACAGAAACAGCCCTTTCACGGTTCGGCCGCGGAAGAAGTTCCGACTTCCTGGCCTATTACATGACAGCCTTTGACAAAGGCGACTTCCGTAACTGGGAAAAATGGCGTTGGGGCTCATGGCGCCGCTATGCTCCCAACCATTATGCCCTTGGGTATATGACTGTGGCGGGAGCCCGCTATATGTATGACGACGCCTTGTTTACATCGGACTACCTTAAACTGTCCGCAAGGCGGCCGCTGAAGCCGTCCAAGGTGCGCAGCTGGTTCAAAGAACGCAGCGGCAAGGGCTTTGACGACTCCTTCCGGGACATAATGGACATGTTCCAAAGCGGCTGGGCGGCCGAGGCGGCGGCGCGAGGCCCCTTCCCGGAGCCGCACTTCCTGGCAGAAAAGCCCGGCTGGTATACGGATTACACCTGCCTTGCCGCAGCAGGAGAGGGAGAACTGTTCGCGGTAAAGAGTTCTTTTGTTCAGGCACCCGTCCTGGTTAAGGTGACGCCAAACGGAAAAGAATTGAAAATCAGGGACTTCGCGTCCAATACAAGTTCTCTTGCCTTTGACGGAAAGACTGTGTTCTGGACGGAAACCATTCCGGACAAACGCTGGTCCCTGGCTGCGGAATCAAGGCTTCTTGCCTTGACCGGCGGCAAGGTCGCGGACATCGCCAAAGGACATCGGTATTATAATCCCTCCATCGGACCGGAAGGTCTGATATCGGTAACGGAATATCCCGTAAAAGGCGGCAGCGCCATTGTGCTGCTTGACAGGGACGGGGCCGTGCAAAGAAGAATCGGCGCTCCGGACGGAGTGCAGATAGTGGAAAGTGCCTGGATCGGCGACAGGCTGTTTATCACCTTCATAAATGATGACGGATTCGGGCTTGTCCGCCTGCGCAGCGACGGGAACATTATGCCGCTCCTGATAAACGGGCCGGATAAGATTAACAAGCTTAAGAGTTTCGGGGGAAAACTGTATTTCATAAGTGACCGTAACGGCGTGGGGGAAGTTTACAGTCTTACGGAGCAGGCGGAACTGACGCAGGTTACCAATACCAGATACGGTGTCACGGACTTTGCGATAACAGGAGACGGGCAGCTCTTCTACTCTGTAAGGACATACGAGGGTAACTTGCTGTGCTGCGTACCTCTGGACTCTTTCCCGGGGAAGGAAAGGTCTATTTTCCAATATCACTCTTATGCGGTTGCGGACGCGCTTTCCGCCCAGGAAAAGAAGCTGGCAGAAGCGGCGGGGGTAGACATTGACGAGGTTTGGGACGGAGAAATATCGGTTCCGAAGTCATATAATAAGTTATTGAATTCCATAAGGATACATTCATGGGTGCCGCTGAGCATTGACTATGATGCCGTTTCTTCAATATCTGCCGATGACTCTTATGAGAGCCTGAGACTGGGTGCTACGGTGCTGTTCCAGAACACTCTTGGGACCTTGTCCGGAATGGCTTCATACGCCCACCGGTTTGGCAGCTGCGACCCTTCAAAAGGACGCAATTCCTTCCACCTCAACCTCACTTACACCGGCCTGTATCCAGTGATAGAAGGCCGCCTGGACATAGGAGAGAGAAAATCCATCCAGTACTTCCGCCGGAAGTACCAGGGGCAGGAGTTCGGCATGGAAAACCTTGGCGGCAAATATCTTGACCAGCCACTGGTGGATGCGGAAGCAAGGGTGTACATTCCTTTCAACTTCTCCCGCGGAGGCTGGAACAGGGGACTTATTCCGCAGCTGCGGTATGTTGCAACCAACGACAGGTACAATCGCAGCGCGGCTGTGCTGGACCTGGTTCCGGACGCCGGGGACTTCATTACGCCGGCACAGTTCAGCGGCGTGGAGCCCGGGGATAACGTGCTGATGCAGAGCGTTTACGCCTCTGTTCGCGGTTACATTACGCGGCAAAAGGCCCGGTCGCAGGTTTATCCTTCGCTGGGAATCGGCGCGGAGGCCGGTTATCACTGGCGGTTGGGTCTGTCCGATATTTATTCTTCGCAGCTTTACGGTTACATTTACGGCTATCTGCCCGGATTCGCCCCGGAGCAGGGCCTAAGGCTCACTGCGCTCGGGCAGTTTCAGATGGACGCCCTGAGGTTTGAAAACGCCGTCAGGACACGTCCCCGCGGGCTTGCCTTTGACGCAGTAAACCGCTTCCTGGCCACTTATGCGCCCAAGCAGCTGCGTTTTACGGCAGATTACGCCATTCCGTTCTGGCTGGGGGATATCAGCGCCCTGTCTCCGCTGGCCTACATCAAGAACTTTGTGTTCACCCCCCACTTTGACTATACCTTCTTCAAATACGGCCACGGTCTCACTGGGACAGGCGGCCTTTGCAGCGTAGGAGCAGACCTTACGGTGAATGTGGCCAATTTGCTCTGGTTCCCCTTTGACTGCGAGCTGGGTATCTCCTATAATTACAACGGAGGACCTTCTTACGGCAAGCTTTCTGCCGCGAAAGTCCCCCTTGAAAGGAATAAAGTCGGGTTTATCTTCCGAAGTGTGCTTTAATCCAGGCCGGGTCAATCATTGGGAAGGGGCCGTCCGGGGTCAGTTCCGGATTGCGGCCAAGAATTGCGCGGCAGTCCTCGTAAACGCTGAATCCCGCCTTTACATTATGCATCGCCCCCTCCAGCGGAAAGACGAATTCCAGCTCGTTGTCCGCGCCCTGAAGGCTGCGGAAGCGCAGAGGGGCGTCCTCCAGCGCGGCGGCCTTGGCCTGGTCCTTCTCTCCCTGCGCAAGCTCCATCCTTGTAACGAACTTGCACATTTCAATGGCAGTGTCCTCCAGTCCGCAGTCAAAGATTAAAAGCTTCTCTATCAAAGAGCCCGGGTCCTCTACGCGCCTGAAGGTATAATCCTGCAACCCCTCCTTGAGGGATGCCCAGAGCGCTTTCATGGACTGGTCCAGTTTCACCTTGTCTTCCGGTGTAAGACTGTCCTCCGGGATTAGCCATATCATGAGGCGCTGGTCAGGATCGTGATACAGCATACGGAACCGGACAAGGTTCAGGGCCCCGCAATGAGGGCAATTATGCATGAAGGCTTCTCCGGAGAGGATTTTCTCTTTGTAAGAATGGTTTTCCGATACGTTTACGGCCTCCGGGGCATCAATATCAAACGGTTTGCCGCACTGGCAGCAAACCGTTGATTGTGAGATATTTATAGACATATTATTCAACGATGTGGGCTCCGTCACTGATAACTACGTCGTAAATCTTGGGTTTGTGACCGAACTTGGCCTCGAACTGCTCCTCTGCCTCCTTGATGAAGTTGTCATAGAGAGCGTCCTTGACCAGGTTGATGGTGCAGCCGCCAAAGCCGCCGCCCATTACACGGGAACCGGTAACATCCATCTTGCGGGCAAGGTGGTTCAGGAAGTCAAGTTCCTCGCAGCTGACCTCGTAAAGGCGGCTGAGTCCGAAGTGGGTCTGATACATCATCTCTCCTACGGTCTCCAGGTCTCCCCTTTCCAATGCATCGCAAACGTCAAGCACCCTCTGGACCTCCCCGATAACATATTCAGCCCTCATGAAGTCCTCTGACGAAACCTCTGAACGGACTTCCTCAAGCCAGATTCGCTTTGCATCGCTCAGGCACTCTACGTCCGGGTGTCTCTTCTTTATGGCGTCGCGCACTTTCTCGCAGGATTCGCGGCGCTTGTTATAAGCCGACGATGCCAGTTCGTGCTTTACACAGGAGTCCACGAGCACCAGCCTGTATCCCTGGATATTGAAGGGGAAATACTTGTATTCCAATGTTTTGCAGTCCAGGCGGACGAGGCTGTTCTTCTTTCCGAAGATAGAAATGAACTGGTCCATAAGGCCGCACTTTACACCACAGTAATTGTGCTCTGTGCTCTGTCCGATAAGGGCGAGCTCCATCTTGTCAAAGCCGTTCTTGAAGATAAGGTTCAGTGCAAATGCAAAGGTGGACTCAAGGGCTGCGGAAGAGCTGAGACCTGCGCCAAGGGGCACGTCTCCGGCGAATACGGCATCGAAGCCTTCCACCTTTCCGCCGCGCTTCAGGGTTTCACGGCAAACACCGAATACATAGCGGGCCCAGGACTGTGCGGGGATGTCAGACTCCTCAAGACCGAACTCTGAATATTCATTGAAGTCGATGGAGAAAACGCGAACCTTGTCTGTTCCGTTAGGGTTTATCTTGGCAAGGATACCGCAGTCGATGGCGCCGGGGAAAACATATCCGCCGTTGTAATCCGTGTGCTCTCCTATCAGGTTGATACGGCCGGATGAAGTGTAAAGCTTGCCTTCATTTCCAAAGAGTTCTTCGAACTTCTTCAGGATGTTGTCTTTCATTTGCTTTTGCATATTCTGGTGTTTTTAATTGTTAACTTGGCGATAGCGTGTAAATTTAGCAATTATTTTTCAGAATTCAAACCTTAGCGCTATCGGCAGATGGTCGGACACTCCGCCCGCGTACCGTGGCCCCGTATAAGTGCGCATCGGCTTTTCTCCTGAATGGACATTGTCCCTTGTCATAAGGAAGGGGACTTTCATTATCTTCATTTCTGCCGATGCCCCTTCCGGCACATAGAAGTGGTCTATCAGCTCCCAGCGGCCCTCGTAACGGATGGTTCCCTTGCCCTGCTTTGCCAACGGCAGGGCAAGGTTTTTGAGGCCGAGCTGCTCGCAGAACTCTGCGTAGACAGGCCTGTCCGGGGTGTCGTTGAAGTCTCCCATGGCAATCAGGCGGCCGCCGGCGCGGCGCACAGAGTCCGCGACTGCGGCAAGCGCCTCCAGCGCGGCCTTGCGGCGCCAGTCCGAATCCCCGCCGCCGAACTTTGATGGGTGGTGGTTTACGGCCAGGGTAATGGTGTCGCCCTCCGCCGTGACAAAGTCCCCAACCAGAATATCACGAGTACGGAGTGTATCAGCACCGCGGGAGGCCTCTACCTTCACCGGCCTTGCGGCCAGAAGCCGCAGCCGGCTCTTCCGGTAAATCAGCCCCACATCTATGCCCCTTCTGTCCGGCGACTCAAAATGCACTGTTTCATAGTCCAGCTTTTCAAGTATGGTGTACTTAAGCAGGCAGCGGAGCACGAACCGGTTCTCCAGCTCCGCAAAGCCCACGGCGTCCGGGAGGCCGCCCGTTTCCTGAGCGCACCATAGCAGGGCTTTGGCGGCATCGGCACATTTTTTCCTGAAGCGCCGGTATGTCCAGTGGCGTTCGCCGGTGGGGGTAAACACCACATCGTACCCGGAACCGTCGGACCGCCAGTCAAAAAAATTTTCCATGTTCCAAAAAAACACCGATATTGCCAAGACCCACAAAGCTTTCATAGTTTCGCATTTTTATAAGGCCATAAAGGTTAACATTTCTTTTTACAAATAGGATAAGATTTGTATAATTCTTATTTTTGCAGTTGCAATTGCTTTTTATGAATATTAAGATTTATAAATCTTTAGATTTGATATGTCTCTGAAATGCGGTATCGTAGGGCTTCCTAACGTAGGAAAATCCACATTATTCAACTGTATAAGCTCCGGGAAGGCCCAGAGCGCAAACTTCCCTTTTTGTACCATAGAGCCAAACCTGGGCTCCACAAATGTGCCGGACAAGCGCCTTGAGGTGCTTACAGATATCTGCAAGCCGCAGAGGACTATCCCGGCCACAGTGGACATCGTGGACATCGCCGGCCTTGTAAAGGGCGCAAGCAAGGGAGAAGGCCTTGGCAACCAGTTCCTGGCCAACATCCGCGAGACCGACGCTATCCTGCACGTGCTCCGCTGCTTTGACGACGGCAACATCGTCCATGTCGATGGCAGCGTTGATCCGGTGCGCGACAAGGAAGTAGTTGACGTGGAACTTCAGATTAAAGACCTGGAGACCGTTGAGGCCCGCCTGGCAAAGGTCCAGAAGCAGGCCAAGATAGGCGCAGACAAGGAGGCCAGGAAGCTTATGGAGCTTCTTGAGCGTTACCGCGCCGCGCTGCTGGAGGGCAAAAACTGCCGCAGCGTAGAGTTTAACAACGACGAGGAAGCTGCTATGGCCAAGGATCTTTACCTGCTTACCAACAAGCCTGTAATGTATGTCTGCAACGTGGACGAGGCTTCGGCCGCCAAAGGCAACGCTTATGTCGATGCCGTACGGGAGGCTGTCAAGGACGAGGATGCTGGTATTCTGGTGATAGCCGCAAAGACAGAATCCGATATCGCAGAAATCGAGGATTATGAAGACCGCAAGATGTTCCTGGACGAGCTTGGGCTTGAAGAGTCCGGCGTTACCCGCCTTATCCAGGGAGCCTACAAGCTACTTGGTTTGCAGACCTTCTTTACTGCCGGCGCAGACGAGTGCCGCGCCTGGACTATCCGCAAGGGTGATAAGGCGCCCAGGGCCGCAGGAACCATCCATACGGACTTTGAGCGTGGTTTTATCCGCGCCGAGGTTATCAAGTACGACGATTTCGTCGCCCTTAAGTCAGAGGCGGCTTGCAGGGCTGCAGGAAAGCTTTCTACGGAGGGTAAGGAGTACGTTGTGCAGGATGGCGACATAATGCACTTCCTCTTTAATGTTTAGATCCTTCGACTTCGCTCAGGATGACAGAAAAACGGCCGGATTAAATCCAGCCGTTTTTCTGTAGTATCTGGTCTACTTTGTCTGCGACAGCGTCGCGGTCCCAGTAGAACTGGTTTGCGAAGATAAGGTAGAAGACGTCCTTCTCCGGGAATCGGCCTTCAAAGATATGGAAGCCGCCGTTGTCTCCTGTGTGATAAATCTTCAGGGGCCTGTCCGGGCGATGCTCTATAAACCAGCCGTAGCCGTAATCGGTATAAGGAATATCAGTTGCAATATGGCCAGTATGGGCCTCTTTCCTCATTTCGGAAGAAATAAGGACATCGCTATAAAGCGCCTTATCCCAGTTTACAAACTCAAGGCCTGTCGTATAAATGCCGCCATCGGCCTTTGTGCCGAAGAAAGTGTCCTCTCCGAAGTCGAATTCCTCCCAAACCTCGCCTTTGCCCTTGATGTAGCCGTGGGCCATGTTGGGGATCTGGCGGTCAGGCTCAAAATAAAGCGTTCCGGGCATTCCGGAGGGCAGGAAAACGTGCTCCCGCATCCAGTCGTCGAACTTTTCCCCGGTAACCTGCTCCACTATTCCAAGGATAAGCTGGAAGGTAGGGTTCTGGTACTCATAGGCGGTACCGGGCTCGAAGGCCAGGGAATCCAGGGTTTCATAAAAACGCCAGGATTCTTCCTCCTCACAGTAAAGCTTGTAATCGTCCAGAGTATCGAAAATAGAAGTATTCTGGGCGCGGTATTTCACCCACTCCTTCTCTGTACGGGGCCTGCTGTCCGGCAGACCGGAAGTATGGGAAATAAGGTTCCTGAGTGTTATGCGCCCGAAGAACTCTGCCTTGAACTGGGGAAAATACTTGTTTACAGGGTCGTCCAGGGATATCTTTCCTTCCTCCGCAAGGATGAAAAGCGCCATGGCGGAAAACTGCTTGGACACGGAGCAGATATTGAACATCGTAGTGTCCGTAATAGGAGCACCGGTCTCAAGGTTGGCCAGACCGAAACCTTTGTCATAGACAATCTTACCGTCCTTTTCAACGATAACCAGGGCTCCGGGGGCGTCGGATGCAAACAAACCGTGGAAGAGCTCGTCAAGTGAGCCTTCCACGGTGTTTTTTTGTCCACATGCTGCCACCAGAATAGCGGCGGCCGCAATAAGTATGGAAGAAAGGCGTCGCATCTCCTAGAAGAAGCGGGCCCTGTGGTCCTGAACCTCGGCCTCCTGCATCATTACAGGGATAATACCCTGGGTTGAGTACAGTGCATACTGGGAAGCTGCGGTCTTGGCATCATCCTCTGTGTAGAAAGCGCCTGTATCGCGGGCGTTAACCTTGAAGATATATGTGCCGATAGCGCCTGCAACAGGTCCGCAAACCTTTCCGGGTTCTGCAGCGCATACTGCGCCGATAAACGCGTTGTCAAGGCTCTGGTTATTCATTGAAGAGAAGGTGATACCGCTGCGGGTGCTTACAGGAGTGTTGAGTTTCTCTGCAATCTCCTCAAGAGTGGTAAGACCGGCGATCTGCCCTGCAACATCCTGGGTCTTCTTCTGTCCCAGCTTGATGTAATAAAGCTGCTGACGTATGTCGTTTGCAACCTCATTAAGGGAAGCGATGCCTTCCTCATGAACACCGGTAACAACTGCCACTACGTGGTATTTGTTGTCGATGGTCTTGATGTCTGAAACGGCACCTGTCTTGTTCTCAAACGCCCAGTTGGTGATAACCTTGGCATTGTTGATAGAACCAAGATTGTCTACGCCCTCTGTAAGATGAGGATATGAGTGAGAGTAAACACCAAGGGTGTCGAGAGCCTTGCGGTAAGCCTCAAGGCCGCCGTGTGCCGCAGCAGCGAAGTTGGTAGCCTGCTGGTAAACGGCGTTGGCTGTCTCGTTTCCGGGCTGTGCGGTCATCTGGAAGATGGCAACCTGCTTTACAGGAGCCTGGTCTTTTTCTGCCTTCACACCCATAACCTTTGCAAAGAAGAACTTGCTTCCGGCCTGGATAACGTCGGATACAGCGCCTTCCCCGTTATTCTCTACGAATGCGGCAAGGTCAGGGTTGATACCCTTGAGTTCTGTCTCTGTGTACCATTTATCCTCTTCGTAAGCAATCTCTGAACGGTTCCTGCTAAGGTAAGCCTTTACGTTGTCTGCCTCTGCGAAGCCGTTGTAAACCCTGCCGACGAAGTCCTTTACAGACTCGATGTCCTTTGCAGAAGGAGTGGTCTCGAATACAACGTACTCGATGTCGCGGCTGGCAATCTGCTGGAAGAACTTCTTATGGCTGTTGTAGTACTCCTTGATCTCTGAATCGCTTACAACAACTGTTGAATCCTGCTCGAAGCCGTAAGGGAGCATGATGAACTCTACCTCGTTGGTGGTGTTGTTTTCCTCTATGTTCTTGCGAACCTCGTAAGGAGTGGCAACACTGGCTGCTGCGAAGAGAGAGTTATACTTGTTGATGTACTGCTGGTTGTAAATGGTGTTCAGCAGGTTGTCCCAGTAAAGACGGAGCTGGGGATTGCTCTTTGACGCCTGGCCAATCTCCACTACCTTGTCGGTAGAGAAGTTGCCGTCCTCGTCGAAGAAGAGAGGATTCCTGGAAATCATAGGGGAGATCATGCTTCCGGTAGTAAGAGCTACCTTTTCGTCCTCACCCAGCCTGATTCCGGCTTTCTCTGCATTCTTGATGAAGAGGTTTTTGATGATGATATCCTGCCATGCAGCGTCACGGAGCTGTTCCTGCTGCTGGGCGTTAAGTGTGCCCAGGCCGGATATTTTGCTGATTTCTGTAAGTTTGTCCACGTCTGCCTTGAAGTCGTCGTATGAAATTGACTTGCCGCCAACCTTACCAACGTCGTACTTGGATGACATGCTCTGGAAAGCTCTTTCCAGGTCGTCCGGGCTGATGATGAATGAAAGAAGGCCCAGAGCGATGATGATAGACGCTCCGATACCGAACTTTACGCGAATTTTTTCAAGAACCGCCATTGTTTATACTGTTTTAATTTTTTTACAAAACTTTTTGGGGTGCGAAGATAGTAATTTTCTGTCAATTTACGCATAACTCGCTCATTTTTTGAGCAAAGGACCTATGAAATTGACCGAATCTATAGCTACTTTCGTAGTATCCTGAACCACAATGAAGTAGTTGTTGAACGGCCGGAGTATGCTGGAATTGCGGGCCCTGTCGTCGGAGCGCAGTCCGTAACCCTGGATAAAGCCGTCAGGGGAATATAGGCGCACATAGCAGTCGTTATACACCTCTGCGCTGGTCCTGTTCCAGTAAATAGTATCCGTTTCTATCGTTTCCTGCTTGATTACATTGTGCAGGTAAACGTTTCCGAAGGCCATCCAAATCTCGTCCCCGGTATTTTTGTTTTTTTCGTGGCGGGCGTTGTCGCTGCGCATCTCCGTCTCCAGGAGTCCTTCCTCTGAATAGGCGAAGATTTCAAGGCCCTTGGGGAAGGTCTCCCATTCCAAGGTATCCCTTGTATATCTTTCCATAACTCCGGCCGATATGCGCATCTGGAGCAATCCGTCCTTGGACTGGACCACATACATGTTGTCCACGGTCTGGAACGGAACATCCCCGCTGAGTTTCTCTGCCGGCTGCAACTGCCCCTTGCACGAAAAAACGACGAAAGCAACCGCCGTGGCGGTTGCAATCATCTTTGCTATATGTTTGGTAGAAACCAACTTATGCTACTTCTGGGTCCTTACGGTAGTAACGGCACGCATTCCGCCGCAAGATACAGTGTAAGACTCACCGTCTGTAAGATTATACATGAAGGCGTCCTGGGTAGAAGGGAAGTATGCCCTGTATTTTGCAATTGAAGTGTTAATCTTCTCAAGAAGCTTTTCATCTGCACCTACGCGGGCCTTCTGCATGTAATCGGTAGCAACCCAATAAGGAGCACGCCTTGCGATCTCGTCTCCTCCACAGGTTGTAGCACCCCATACGGAACCCATTACAAAGTTGGCCTCAGGAGAAAGGCTTTCGTCGAGATCAACGGCCTTCTGTGCGGCTGCAACAGCTTTTGCCTTTTGGCCGTTGGCCAGGCAGAAGTTTGCATACTGCATATTGTAGTCTGCAGCGACCTTGGGCTCTACATTTTCTGAAAGTCTTACTGCCTCCTCAATGAATTTTTCTGCCTCGGCGACATTTCCCTGTGCAGAGTTAAGCCTGTAAAGGTAGTATGCGCTCTGTGCAGAAGGCTCATTCCTGTGCATCAAAGTGGTTGCACGGAGGAAGAGGTCGTTGTTAACACAGTCCTCCTCCTGGGTGGATGCGTTGGACATCATCTTCACGATGCTTGAAGCAAGGTCGATATTCTCAGGGTCGGCCTCGAAGCGGGGGGTGAACAGGGCGATAAGGTTATCGCAGCTGGCCACCTTGCTGGTGATGAACAAGCCCTCGATGTCTGACTTTGTCTTGTCGATATCTTCCTGGCTTACCTCCTTGCTGGGCTGTACTTCCTTTACGATTGCCACATTCCTCTGATAGGTTTCGATAACCTTGTCTGCGTCCATTTTGCCGTCCCTGAACAGCTCGATGGCTGCGTTGAGGTTGTTTACAAGAATACTGAGTTTGGTCTGCTCCTTGTTGGCAGCGATAACTTCCTCAAGACCGTCGTAAATCCTCTGGCTGTTTCCCTTGAAATATGTATTGATGTCAAGGCCTTTATTGTTAATAGCTGCTACTGCATATTTGGGATATGCCTTTACCCTAAGGTCGTGAAGGGTAAGAAGGGTGTCAATAAGGGCAGCCTTGTACTCTTTGTTTGCAGCATTCTTTGCAATAAGCCTGCGCACGAGTGTTGTTCCGTCAAGAAGCAGATACTGGTTGGCGGTAGGGGCGCAGATTGAAATAGCCTTTCTCCAGTTGGGAAGAGCTGAATCATAATTCTTCTGCTTGAAATACTCGCGGTAGTATGAAAGATAGGTTACGCAGTTTGCGGAATCCGGACCATACTTACCCTGTGCATTTGCGGTGTTACCACCTGCAAATACCATTGCTGCAACGAAAAATCCTAAGATAAATTTTTTCATAGTACTATTGTATTTTATTATTATTCAACTTGTTACTATTCGTATCTGTGCTTCTGGAACCAAATATCGTGGATGTTGAATCCAACAGAGAACATTACGTATCTCTCTTTAATCATATTTGCTCCGCTTCCGCCTTTTTGTCCGATGTCGACTCCCAGCGAGAGGCCGTTATACCATCGGAATATAGGAAGTGTTACACCAAAAGTCACGCCAATCGAGTTCACGGCATTGCCGTTCAGCTTATAATAAGCTTTGTCATAATAAAATCCGGCCCGATAAGCACATCTGCGGAGATAGTAACGGATATCGTTCTTGTTGGGAATATATTCCGCACCGGCCCTGAAAGACTGGGCTTTTGTGCAAGTGAAGGCTGCGTTGCCGCTCTCGCTTGACAAACCGGCCACATAGTCGAAGCCGCTGCTGCTCCAGTCGGCAAAAGTATAATCGACTTCAAATCTCCATTTGTCTCCCCTTCTGATGGCGATACCGATTCCCGTTTCCCCGGCAAGTTTTACACCTGCGTTGTTCTTTCCAAGGGTATCCAGCGAATAGCGGAGGGTATCGGTAACGGAAGACAGTGATGAGAGTTTATAGTCTTTTATACGGCCTTTGAGCGAAGTCCTGAGCCTGTGCGTGGCACCTACGGTAACGGTAAGTCCGTTGGAAAGCCGGGTCTCATACTGCACGCCGAACTTTCCGGTAAGCGCATTAAGTTCAAGGTCATATCCGGAATAGATGCTGTTGGAGGCCGTAGACTGCATTGTATAGGTGAAGTCCTTGTCTATCTTTCCGAAGTAATACAGGGCCTGCGCACCAACAGAGAAGTTTCCGAAGGCTATGCCTGCGCCGACAAAAGCCTGGTACATACCGCCGGAGCCCTTTGCAGCCCTTGAAATATATCCCGTGGTGGGAAGTGTACCGCTGTTTACCTTTCCGCTGAAGTCGAAGGCGACATCGCTGAACGGGGTAAGACCCATTATGAATGCCGATTTATGATAAATCGGGGCGGTAAAGGACAGTCCGCTTATATTAAAGGTGTTGTTTGCCGATCTTTTTCCGTTCTGGCTGAATACCTTGTTCTGGACGGACAAGTTGATATCGGCCATGAAAGCCAAGGTATCACGGGCAGTAACGGCGGCAGGGTTCAAATAATTGATATACTGGTTATTGCGCATTGCTATACCAACGCCACCCATACTCTTGTTGTAAGCAGAGCCCTGGGTATACATATCACCTATTCCATATACCGAATACGGAGAATAGGAGTTGTGTGCACTCTCTGTCTGAGCATTCAAAACAACCCCGCTAAGCGCACCCAATATGGTGAATAACAAGTATTTACAAACTTTTGACATATTCGTCAGCGATTAAAGCAAGGCCCATCAGGACCAAATTACAAACTACAAATATCGAGTTTTTCATCCGTTTTGCAAAATAAATTGCGTCACCGCCGGTAAACACGATGATATTATCCGGATAAAGCCCGATATATCCTTCTATTTCAAACTTTATGCCCGATATTACTCCGGCCACCATGCTGCCTTGCAGATTATGCCCCAGAATCTCTGAATTTTCCGGTGTGTCCACAAGCGGAAGGGCCCTTGAATAACGGTTCAGGGCTTTGAATCTTGTGCGGCATCCAAGGGATATGTTTCCGCCGATATACGCCCCGTCCCTGGCGGTGAAATCCACCGTAAGTGTTGTTCCGAAGTCCACAACGGTACATCCCCTGTCCGGGAAGAGATACTTTGCAGCCAGGATGGATGCGGCCCTGTCGTATGTAAGATGTTCAGGCAGACCCTTGTCCAGAAGCAGCTGGGTGTGGGATTTGTCCAGAATCAGGAGATACTTGCAACGCTTGCGGAGTATTTTCTCGTCGTGGGAAGACACTCCGTAAACGGAAGACACTACCATAACCTCCGGTTTTTCCTTGTCTATGAGGGAAAGTATAAAGTCAAGGACCTTTTCTCCCTGGTACCGGAAAGTTTTTCCAAGAGTCATTCCTTCAGACCTGGAAGCTTTTACAGCGGTATTTCCTATGTCTATTATCAGATTGAACATAAAATCCGGCTTCTAAAAAGCATAGCTTGCAAATATAGCAATTTTATAGGAAATATTACAGTTTAAGCAGCAGAGAATAAGCCTGGGCCATTGTATTTACGTTTCTGGATATTATTCTTAGCTTCTGATCCGTGTTTTTAAGTTCAAAACTCCTCTCCAGCATGCTGACCCTCATAAGTATCCTGGAGAATGTTTCCTCTTTATAATACGGAGACATCGGATTATGAATGAAGAATGCTATCATGATACCGTTCTTAACTATAATCTTTTCGAAACCGAGTTTTTCTCCAAGATGGCGGATGCGGACAACGTAGATAAGGCTTTCCACCTCCGGCGGCATCGGACCGAACCTGTCTTCCAACCTCTTGACCAGCGCATCCAGCTGCTCGTCGCTGACTGTGGAATCAAGTTCCTTGTAAATCCTTATCTTTTCTGCAGTTACGTCTATATAACTGTCCGGAATCATTGCCGGCTGGTCTGTCTCTATGGTGCAGTCTTTTACATAGCTGTCATTGGTTGTCTTGGTGCTAATGCCGGTTTCTACACCAAGTTCCTCCATGGCTTCCGCCAGAATCTTCTGGTAAGTCTCATATCCCATGTCGGAGATAAAGCCGCTCTGCTCCGCTCCGAGCAGGTTTCCGGCGCCGCGGATGTCAAGGTCCTGCATAGCTATATTAAATCCGCTGCCAAGGTCGGAGAACTGCTCAATGGCCTTCAGGCGGCGCCTGGCTTCATCGGTAAGAGTGGTAAGTGGCGGAACAATCAGGTAGCAGAAGGCCCGGCGGTTAGATCTTCCCACACGGCCGCGGAGCTGGTGGAGGTCGCTCAGTCCGAAGTTCTGCGCCTGGTTAATAATTATTGTATTCGCATTGGGAATATCCAGTCCGTTCTCTACTATCGTGGTGCAAAGAAGCAGGTCGTAGTCTCCCTGCATAAAGTCCAACATCTTGTTTTCCAATTCTTTGGACTCCATCTGGCCATGGGCGATACATATTCTCATATCCGGTACCAGGCGGTGCAGGATATCGGCAATGGAAGGAAGTTCCTCAACTTTGTTGTGAAGGAAGAAAACCTGGCCTCCGCGATTCAGCTCATAATTCAGTATTTCCTTTATTTCATCCCCGTTGAAAAGTATTATTTCTGTCTGGGTTGGTATTCTGTTAGCAGGGGGTGTGCTTATTATGGAAAGGTCCCTTGCGCCAAGCAGTGAGAATTGCAAGGTTCTTGGAATAGGAGTAGCCGTAAGGGTTAGGGTGTCCACGGTCATTTTCATCTGGCGGAGTTTTTCCTTGGCGCTTACCCCGAACTTTTGTTCCTCGTCAATAATAAGAAGGCCTAAGTCCTTGAATTCGAAGTCTTTGGAAAGAATTTTATGCGTACCTACAAGTATGTCTATGCGACCTTCCTTAAGGTCTTTTTTTATTGCCGATATCTGTTTGGCTGTCCTCAGGCGGCTGACATATTCTACCTTGCAGGGGAAATTTTTAAGCCTGTTTTCAAAGGTTTTGAAGTGCTGCAAGGCAAGTATGGTGGTAGGAACCAGCACCGCAACCTGCTTATTGTCCGCAACTGCCTTGAAGGCCGCCCTGATGGCAAGTTCAGTCTTACCGAAGCCTACATCTCCGCATACAAGACGGTCCATCGGGCTCCTGTCCTCCATATCCTCCTTTATAGCCTTTGTAGCCGTCTGCTGGTCAGGGGTGTCCTCATACATGAATGACGATTCCAGTTCTTCCTGAAGGTAAGTATCGGCAGAGAAAGCAAAACCTTTGGAAGCCTTTCTTTTAGCATACAACTGTATTAATTCCTTTGCTATATCCTTAACTTTGGATTTCGCGGAATTCTTAAGGTTTTGCCATGTCTTTGAACCAAGTTTATTAATTCTTGGAGGTAGTGAATCCTTTGATTTATAACGGCTTATCTTATGCAGCGAATGTACCGATACAAAAACAACATCGCCGTCTTTATACATGAGTTTTACAACCTCGTGCATACGGCCTTTATCGTCCTTCATACGCACCAGGCCGCCAAAAACACCCACTCCGTGGTCTATATGTACTATATAGTCTCCTATATTAAAAGAACTCAGGTCATTAAGCGTCAGCTGCTCGCTCTTGTCCACGGTCCTTCTTATTACAACACGGTGGAAGCGGTCGAAAATCTCATGGTCAGAGTAACAACATATTTTGTCACTGTTGTCTATGAAACCGTTATGGATATTCTTGCCTTTTATAAACTCCGGAATAACACCGCCGCCGGCTGCCAGAATATCGTTAAGTCTCTCTATCTGAGCCTCTTTCTCTCCATATATATATACTTTGTAACCTGCTTCCGTCTTGGTTTTGATATCGGCTGTAAGCAGTTCAAAGTTCTTGTTGAATACAGGTTGGGGAGTTATATTGAATTTGACAGGTTCGTCGTCGCAGCCGGATATCGGTATCTCTAAAAATACACGTCTGAAGGACTCTGTCTCATGGAAAAATTCCTTTTCCTTATACATATCGGCGGAATCCATCCAGATAACGGTATTTTCAGGTAAAATACTGAAAATACTGGTATTATCTTCCGATGCCGATGAAAGGTCCGGATATATCTCTATCTCTTCCTGTTCTGATGTCGAAAGTTGGGTGTTGCAATCGAAGATATTAATCTTTTCCACCTCGCTTCCAAAGAGGGATACCCTGAACGGATTATTATATGAATAGGAAAAAATATCTATTACTGACCCCCTTAGCGCATATTGCCCTGGTGCCGATACAAAGTCAGCCTTTTCAAATCCCGATTCTGCAAGCGTGCGGCGCAGCCATTCATAGTCAATATCCTGCCCTTTCTTTATTTTTATTATCGATTCCTTTATTTCCGAACTTGCAGGAACCAGTTCTTCCAGGGCTTCCGGGTAACTTACTACTACCAGTAAATCATCTTTATATGAAAGTATACGGCCTATGGAAGCAGTCCTTTGTACAGAGAGTGAAGACTTGTAGTTGCTTTTTTCTATATTTTTTCCTGAATCCGGCAGGAAGAATACTTTATCTCCTTCTATCAGGTTATAAAAGTCCGACGTACAGTACTCCGCAGATTCTTTTGTAGGCATTATTATAAGGTGTATTCCCTTCTCTGCCACCTGGAAAAGGGCAAACCATCTGGCGGAGAGGAACAAACCACTGCAATAAGTTACGTAAGAACTTGATAGTCTTTGTTTTAGTAACTCTGTCTCTTTACTGCAAATAAGCATATATAAGGTATTATACCTGTTGATAAGTATGTTGATAAACCTGTGGAAAACTATTTATAACTAAATTTTTTTTGTCGCGGATTTTTGGAAAGCAGAACGGATTTCAAATTTCAAAATTTCAAGCAAACAACTTTTCAAAAATTTTTCACTAATTTAATTAACAATAATTTTTCTGTAAATAATTGATTTTCAATAAGGTTTATATAATTATCAACAAATTAACAATTATATCAATATCATCAATTAATCAATAATTTCATATATTTGTATATGATAATTTTCAAAAGCGATGGAAGACGAATTGAACCCTTACGCATCGGCCGCCGACAAAGATAAGTATTTGGAGGGAATTATACGCCCCCAAGAGTTGGAAGATTTTACCGGTCAGCAAAAAATAGTCGACAATCTGAAGGTTTTCATCCAGGCTGCAAAGCTCAGGGGAGAGTCTCTGGATCATGTGTTGTTCCACGGGCCTCCCGGCCTTGGTAAGACTACCCTTGCACATATTATAGCCAACGAACTGGGAGTGAATATGAAGATTACTTCCGGGCCGGTACTGGATAAACCTGGAGACCTTGCGGGGCTTCTGACTTCGCTTGAGACAGGTGATGTTCTTTTTATCGATGAGATACACAGGCTTTCCCCTGAAGTAGAGGAATATCTTTATTCTGCGATGGAAGACTATGTCATCGATATAATGATAGACAAGGGTCCCGGGGCAAGATCGGTCCGAATATCACTTAATCCGTTTACCTTGGTTGGTGCCACAACGCGAAGCGGCCTGCTTACAGCTCCCCTGAGGGCAAGATTCGGTATTACTTGTGCTCTTGAATATTATTGCGCCAAGGAACTTATAAAGATTATAAAGAGGAGCGCATCTATATTAAAGGTGGATATAGACGACGATGCCGCCAATGAGATAGCCCTCAGAAGCCGCGGAACCCCCCGTATTGCAAATTCGCTCTTGAGGAGGGTGCGTGACTTCGCCCAGGTTCAGGGAAACGGCCGCATCGACATTGAAATAGCAAGAATTGCCCTGGATGCCCTGAACCGCGACAAGATGGGACTTGACCTTATCGACAATAAGATACTTCATACTATTATTACCAAGTTTAAGGGCGGCCCTGTGGGTGTGAATACCATTGCAACCGCCGTTGGAGAAGATCCCGGAACTATAGAAGAGGTATATGAGCCTTTCCTTATTATGCAGGGATTTATCCAGAGAACTCCCCGCGGACGTATAGCTACTGATTTGTCTTACAGGCACTTAGGTTTGGAAAGCTACAGAGGAAAAGGTGCATCCTCCGACGGTTTTGAAATTATTGAAAACAGTTTGTTCTGAATATGAAAAAATTTATCCTTTCGCTTCTTGCGGTTTTAGTTGCTGTACCTGTTTTTGCATGTACATCTGTAATAGTTTCAGGTAAAAAATCGGCATCCGGCAGACCTGTGATGTATAAACATCGTGATACAGGAACTCTGGACAACTATATCGGCCGGTATAAAGGGGAGTTGTATACTTTCATCGGCCTTGTCAATACAAAATCCGGCGGCGGAGAAGTTTGGACCGGCACCAACAGTGCGGGTTTCAGCATTATGAATACCGCCACTTATGATCTTAAGGACGATGATGTTCCTGAGGATCAGATGGACAGGGAGGGTATTCTTATGTATAAGGCCCTTGGCACTTGCAAAACGCTTGCTGATTTTGAAAATCTTCTGAATACTCATCCAAGGCCGATGGGTGTTGAGGCTAACTTCGGTGTGATAGATGCCTTTGGCGGAGCTGCCTATTATGAAGTTAACAACCACAGTTGGGTTAAATTTGATGTAAATGATGATTCTGTTGCGCCTCTTGGATACCTTGTTGTGACTAATTTTACCCAGACTGGACGTCCGGAGGACAGGAAGGGTGTGGACAGGTATGAGAAGGCTAAAAAGATAATGGCCGGTTTGCAGGATAATCCCGATAAAGCCCTTTTCTGCGACCATAAGTTCCTGATTAACAATTTTTCCCGCAAAGGCGGACCTATCCTTAGAAATATAACTTCTTCTACCATTGCTATAGAAGGTGTCCGTGCCGGAGACAACCCTTTGAAGACCGTTATGTGGACCGCCTGCGGTTATCCTACCGCTGCCATTTGCGTGCCTCTTATGGTATTGGACGATGATTTCATTCCTTCTTATCTTTCCCCCGATGCCGATGAACACTGCGTCATGTGCGACAATGCGCTTAAGATTAAGGAAAAGTCCCTGGATGCCAGGAAGGCCTGCCGTAAAACAGAAAAATATATTAACAAGAAGTTTACAAGTCTTTACAGAAGATGGGTTGCCGGAGAAATGAGTTTTGAAAAGTTCAAGGCAGATTATAAAGTGCTTCTTGATAAGATTTATAATAAATATGAGGAGAATTTTGCGAAATATTTAATGTAAAAGTGCTTTTAAATTGCTGTTTTGCATAAAATTTCGTAAAATTGCGGACATTTAAAAAATAAGCCACGATAATAAACTTATAATAACTATAAAATGGCCGATAAATTAATCTCTAAAATTCCTGATGGACCTCTGTCCGAAAAATGGACAAAACGTAAGTCAGAAATCAGACTTGTAAGTCCTAACAACAAAAGGAAACTTGAAATTATCGTAGTTGGTACCGGTCTTGGTGGCGCTTCTGCAGCTGCTTCACTTGGAGAACTTGGCTATAATGTCAAGATTTTCTGCATCAGTGACACCCCCCGCCGTGCACACTCAATCGCTGCACAGGGTGGTATTAATGCCGCCAAGAACTATCAGAACGACAACGATTACGTTTATCGTTATGCCGCCAAGAACTATCAGAACGACAACGATTCCGTTTATCGTTTGTTCTACGATACCATCAAAGGCGGTGACTACCGTGCACGCGAGGCTAACGTTTACCGCCTTGCAGAGGTAAGCGCCTCAATTATTGACCAGTGCGTAGCCCAGGGTATTCCTTTCGCACGTGAGTATGGCGGTTACCTTGCAAACCGTTCATTCGGCGGTGTACAGGTAAGCCGTACATTCTATGCCCGCGGACAAACCGGTCAGCAGCTCCTTCTCGGTGCCTATGCTTCCCTTAACAAGGAAATTGCAGCCGGTACGGTAAAGAGCTATCCGCGTCATGAGATGCTTGATCTTGTAATTATTAACGGAGAGGCTAAGGGTATCATCGCCCGCAACCTTGTTACCGGAGAACTTGAAAGATTCGGTGCCCATGCAGTTGTAATCGCTACCGGAGGATACGGAAACACCTATTTCCTTTCTACCAATGCAATGAACTCCAACGGTTCAGCAGCCTGGCAGTGCTACAAGAAGGGTGCTTTCTTTGCAAATCCCTGCTTCGCACAGATCCATCCTACATGTATTCCCGTTCATGGAGACCAGCAGTGCAAGCTTACCCTTATGTCAGAGTCCCTGCGTAACGACGGTCGTATCTGGGTTCCCAAGAAACTTGAGGACGTAGAAAAACTCCGCAAACACCAGATCAAGGCATCCCAGATTCCTGAGGAAGACAGGGATTACTATCTGGAGCGCCGTTACCCTGCTTTCGGTAACCTTGTTCCCCGTGACGTTGCTTCACGTGCAGCCAAGGAGCGTTGCGATGCCGGTTATGGTGTAAATGAGACCGGCCTTGCTGTATTCCTTGATTTTGCCGATGCTATCAAACGCCTTGGACACCAGAGAGTTGCAGAACGTTATGGCAATCTCTTCGAGATGTATGAAAAGATTACCGCTTCTTCTCCTTGGGAAGAGCCGATGATGATTTATCCCGCTATCCACTACACAATGGGTGGTATATGGGTAGATTACGATCTCCAGACAACTATTCCCGGACTGTATGCTATCGGAGAAGCCAACTTCTCTGATCACGGCGGAAACCGCCTTGGTGCATCTGCCCTTATGCAGGGTCTTGCAGACGGATACTTTGTTATTCCTGTTACCATCGGCGATTATCTTTCACATAAGTTTGCAGAGCCTAAGACAGACACTTCCGTTAAGGAGTTCGATGATGCACAGAAGGCTGTTCAGGAGCGCATCGACAAACTTTTTGCCATCAAGGGTAAGAAGACAGTTGATTCACTTCACAAGAAACTCGGCCACATTATGTGGGAGTATGTAGGTATGGCCCGCAGCGAGGAAGGCCTCAAGAAGGCTATTGCAGAGATCCAGGAACTTAAGAAAGAATTCTGGAGCGACGTTTGTGTTCCCGGTACCCAGTATGAATTCAACCAGGAGCTTGAAAAAGCCCTGAGACTTGCCGATTTCATTGAGATTGGTGAGCTTATGGCACGCGACGCCCTTAACAGAAACGAGTCTTGCGGCGGTCACTTCCGCATTGAAAGCCAGACTCCGGAAGGCGAGGCTAAGCGCGACGATAAGAATTACATGTATGTAGCAGCTTGGGAGTATAAGGGTGAGGGTGTTGAGCCTGAACTTCATAAAGAACCTCTCAAGTATGAATTTATTGAGGTTAAAACCAGAAACTACAAAGACTAGAAGCTATGGAATTCAATTTAAAGATATGGCGTCAGAAAAACGCCAAAGCCCAAGGACATTTTGAGACTTATCATATCGCAGGGATTGAAGAAGATGCTTCTTTCCTTGAGATGCTGGATATCCTCAATGAGCAGCTTATCCGTGAGGGTTGCGATCCTGTTGCTGTAGACAAGGGTTGCAAGAGCAGCGGTCCTGTTTCATTCGACCATGACTGCCGCGAGGGTATTTGCGGTGCATGTTCACTGTATATTGACGGACGTGCTCACGGCCCGGACGATCATGTAACTACCTGCCAGCTCTTCATGCGTCATTTCAAGGATGGTGCTACAATTACTGTAGAGCCCTGGAGAAGTTCAGGTTTCCCTGTAATCAAGGACCTTGTTGTTGACCGTTCTGCGTTTGACAAGATTCTTCAGGCCGGCGGTTTCATTTCTGTCCGCACCGGTTCTGCACAGGATGCCAACAATATCCTTATTCCTCATGACAAGGCAGAAAAGAGTATGGATGCTGCTGCTTGCGTAGGTTGTGGTGCTTGCGTTGCTACTTGCAAGAACGGCTCTGCCATGCTGTTCGTCGGTGCAAGGGTAAGTTCTCTTGCCCTTCTTCCTCAGGGCCGCCCGGAGGCAGAAAGACGCGCCCGCGCAATGGTTGCTAAGATGGACGAACTCGGATTCGGCAACTGCACTAACACACGTGCATGCGAGATGGAATGCCCTAAGGGTATTTCTGTCGAGCATATTGCAAGACTTAACCGTGAGTTCCTTTCCGCTAAGTTTAAGCAGTAGTATTATAGTATTGTAAATCAATAAATTAAGGAGGATTTTAATAATCCTCCTTAATTTTTATTAATTTAACCAATATTATTTAAAACCGTTTTAATCTTGGTTTTCGGGCAATATTTTACCACAAAAAGTTGTTGAACGGGTACCTTCCGGCGTGTACCTCCGCTACCATTTTATAGATATCGTTCCTTAATTTTTGTATGCCTATTTTCTCTTTTGCTGAGATGAAAATACAGGGTGTTTTTTCTCCGGCGATCCAGCTGTTCTTGAGTTCTTCCAGTGTCATGTTATACTTTTCCTTTGGAGTCAGGCTGAACTCGTCGTATTCTTCGTATTTATAAGCATCGATTTTATTGAAGATGACAAAGACCGGTTTGTTGTCTGCCTTTATATCTTTCAATGTTTTTTCTACGGTTTGCATTTGTTCCTCAAAATCAGGGGCTGAGATGTCTACTACGTGAACAAGGATGTCGGCTTCCCGCACCTCGTCCAGCGTGCTTTTAAAGGCCTCTATTAGCTGCGTAGGAAGTTTTCTGATAAAACCTACTGTATCGCTCAAAAGAAACGGCACGTTGTCTACTACGACCTTTCTTACGGTTGTATCAAGGGTTGCGAACAGTTTATTCTCTGCGAAGACGTTTGATTTGGACAGCAGGTTCATTATTGTGCTTTTTCCGACGTTTGTATAGCCAACAAGAGCCAGCCGGACCAGGCTGCCTCGGTTCCCTCTTTGCGTAGCCATCTGCCGGTCTACTTTTTTAAGGTCTTCCTTCAGTTTACTGATCCTGTCTTTTACGATTCGGCGGTCGATTTCTATCTGGGTTTCACCCATACCTCCTCTTGTTCCTACACCTCCGCGTTGCCTTTCAAGGTGCGTCCACATACCGGCCAGACGTGGTAGCATATAGTTGTACCTGGCCAGTTCCACTTGCATCTTTGCATATGAAGTTTTTGCCCTTTGTGCAAATATTTCAAGGATAAGGCTTGTCCTGTCTATAACAGAGGAGCATTTTATTGTTTTTTCTATGTTCCTTTGCTGGATTCCTGTCAGTTCGTCATCGAAAATAACGTATTTGATACTGTTTTCTGCGCAGAAATCCGCCACTTCCTGAAGTTTTCCACTCCTTATATATGTGGAACTTTCCGGTCGTGACAGCTTTTGTACAAACTTTTTATCTCCCTCTATTCCGGCTGTTGTTGCCAGAAACTGAAGTTCGTCAAGGTATTCATTTACTTTACGCTCGCTTTCACCTTCTCTTATAATACCTACAAATACGGCAGTTTCTGTGTTTTTCAGTTCTTCCTCCATCTATTCTAAATACTTGATTTTCAGTTAAAAATGGGCGATAGCCGATGCCGGCTACCGCCCTTTCTTTGAATCAATAAATTTTCTTACCTGAGCTGGAAGATTACAGGGAAGGTATATGTAACCTTCACTGCGCGGTCTCTCTGCTTTCCGGGTTTCCACTTCGGGCTCTTGGATACAACTCTTACAGCCTCTTTGTCAAGAGAAGAGTCTACGCCACGGAGCACTTTAACGTTGGAAACGGAGCCGTCAGGATTAACGGTGAACTGCAGGATAACTTTACCCTGAACACCATTCTCCTTTGCAATCTCCGGGTAGTCGAGGTTCTTGTTAACCCATTTGCTGAACTCGTTGGCATCGCCACCGTTGAATGACGGCTTCTGCTCTACGAGCTGGAACGGGATAGCTTCCTCTTCTACGGTCTCTTCCTGAACTTCCTCTACGTAGTCGATAATATCAACACCCATGTTGGCATCATCCTCAAGGGTCTGGAACATGTCCTCTACCTTGATGTCATCGTCAACGATGTCGATTTCATCGGACATTACAGGAATCTTAGGTGCAGCCTCGGGCGGCGGAGGGGTGGATTCCGTAATAGGAACCATATCCTCAATCTCCACTACAGCTGCATCTGCTTCGAGTGATGAGACATTAACATCCCTGGATGTTTTCTCAAAAGCACCCCAAACAATGAGCAGGGCTACAACGAGACCAATCTCAGTAAAAAGCAATTTCTTGTTTTCAAGATTTGCTTTTATTGACTTTTTGATTTCCATAATTAATAATTTATTAATTCGGTTTGCGATGCTAAATTACGCACATTTATTTTTAAATCCAATTTTTTGCATCTTTTATTGTATTTTTGCAGTGTAAAACAATGTTGTATGGTCAGTTACTTTTTTGAAGACGTCAAATTTCCTTTCAAAGGACGCAGGGAAAACAATGCCTGGTTGAAGGCTGTTGCAGAGTCGGAAGTCAAACGGCTCGGCAGCATCAATATTATATTCTGTTCTGATAATTATATTTTGGACGTCAATCAGCGCTACCTTAATCACGATTACTTTACGGATATTATTACTTTCGATTACTGTGAGGGCAACGTTATTTCCGGTGACCTTTTCATCAGTATCGATACCGTCCGTGACAATGCAGAGTTTTATAAGGCCGATTCTTTTGATAATGAACTCCAGAGGGTTATGGTCCATGGCGTCCTGCATCTTATCGGTTACGATGACCATACACCAGAGGATCAGGCACTTATGAGAGAAAAAGAGAATTATTACCTTGATTTCAGGGCCAAAATGTTTCCTGGAAAATAGTTATGACTTTAGATTACGATATTATAGTTGTTGGTGGTGGCCATGCCGGCTGTGAAGCGGCGATGGCGGCTTCCAATATGGGCTCTAATGTGCTTCTTATCTCCATGGATCTGGACGGATTTGCCAAGATGTCATGTAACCCATCCATCGGCGGAATTGCAAAAGGACAGATTGTCCGGGAGATTGATGCCCTAGGCGGCTGGACAGGAATCATCACCGATGCTGCTACACTCCAGTTTCGTATGCTTAACCGCTCAAAAGGTCCTGCAATGTGGAGTCCGCGCGCGCAATGTGATAAAAGAGCCTTTAGTCTGTACTGGCGCCGTGTACTCGAAAGTAATTGTAAATTAAGTATTTACGCAGATTTAGCGACAGAATTCCTCTTTGAGAATTCAAAAATTTGCGGAGTTAAGACTCTTACCGGCGCAATTTTTCACTCTCGCGCAGTTATTTTTACCGCAGGAACCTTCCTTTCCGGCAAACTTTTCATTGGTAGGACAAACTTCGAGGGTGGTCGTATCGGAGAGAAATCTTCTTATGGTCTGACCGACCAGTTGACTTCTCTTGGTCTTCCATCTTTCCGAATGAAGACTGGAACTCCTCCAAGAATCGATATCCGTACGGTTGATTTATCAAAGTCGATTGTTCAAAAAGGAGACCAGTCTCCGGATAAGTTCTCTTTCCTCCCTTATCTTTCTCCTATCCAGGATAAATCTCCCCAGATGGAGTGTTTTATCTTTCACACAAACGAGAAAGTTCATGAGACTCTTAGGGAAGGATTTAAGGACTCTCCTCTTTTCACCGGCCTGATTCATGGTCGTGGACCAAGGTATTGTCCAAGCATTGAGGATAAGTTACATACCTTTGCAGATAAGGATTCACATCAACTTTTCCTTGAACCTGAAGGACGCAAAACTCATGAATATTATCTTCAGGGTTTCTCTTCTTCCTTGCCTCTGGAGGTTCAATACGCGGCTTTAAAGAATATTGAAGGTTTTAAAAACGTCAGGATTCTTAAGCCTGCATACGCTGTTGAGTATGACTATTTTGATCCTTTGTATCTTAAGGCATCGCTTGAGTCTAAAGTTGTTGAAAACCTGTTTATTGCGGGTCAGTTGAACGGAACAACAGGTTACGAAGAAGCTGCTGCACAGGGACTTATGGCCGGAATCAATGCTCATCTTAAAGTTAATGAGAAAGATCCTTTTGTCTTATCCCGGGATCAGGCTTATATAGGAGTTTTGATTGATGATCTTATTACTAAGGGTGTTGATGAACCTTACAGGATGTTTACCTCCAGGGCTGAATACCGAATTCTCCTACGGCAGGATAACGCTGATTATCGCCTGACGGAGCTTTCTTATAACATCGGTCTTTGTTTTGAGGATAGATTTAAATTTACAGAGAAGAAGTATTCTGACGCAGGAGTTGTTTCCGATGCTTTATCCTCTATAAAGTTAAAGCCGGCAGCTATCAACTCTTATTTGGAAAGTGTTGGCTCCCCTGTCTTATCAGAGACTCACAATCTTGAAGATATTGTTTCACGGCCGAATACGTCACTTAATGATATTTTATTTTCTGTTCCACGTGGAACAAAAATCGAAAAAATTAAAGCTGTTCCACAGTTAGAATTCGAGATTAAGCCGGATGTAAAGGGTTTTCCTGTTTCAATTGTCAGGACTTCAGAATCAGACACCATTGATAAAGTCTCCGATGATTACAGGCGTCAGGTTTTTGACAGTGTTGAAATCAGCCTGAAATATAAGGGATATATTGACAGGGAAAAAGTAATTGCAGATAAACTCCGCCGGCTGGAATATATCAAGATTCCTGAAGGATACGACTTCAGCAAAATTTCCGGATTATCTATCGAATGCCGTCAGAAGCTTGAAAAATACCGTCCTGCCACTATTGGCCAGGCGTCAAGGATTTCAGGTGTTTCGCCTTCTGATATTTCTGTTTTGTTGATTTACTTCAACAGATAGATTCTTCGCTACGCTCAGAATGACAGGGTTATAGTTTTTTAAGGGCTTCTTTTATGAGGCCTTCTACTTTTATACCGGGGTTCTTCTTGATAATATCCGGGAGAACCTTGTTTATATTGGCCTTTGCGAATCCGAGCATAACAAGAGCTGTTGTTGCCTCGTCAATTACGCCGGCTTCTACGGTATCTGCTATAAGGACAGGGCCTTCCGCTCCGCCGCCTTTTATTATCTTGTCTTTCAGTTCCAGAACAAGACGTTGCGCGCTCTTAAGCCCGATGCCTTTTACGCTTTTTATTTTATTGATATCCTCTGCGATAATGGCGTTGCGGATTTCCTCGTCAGTCAGGGACGACAGCATCATACGGGCGGAACCCACGCCTATGCCAGACACACTGATGAGAAGTTTAAACAACTCACGCTCGTCTTTACTGGCAAAGCCGTAAAAAGAAAGCTCATCCTCCCTAATATATTGATACACAAATAATTGCGCTTTGAATTTACCTTGCAGGTATTCGTAAGTCTGAAGAGAAATCAGGAATTCATATCCTATGCCTCCGCATTCCAGGACGGTCCTTGCCGGTTGGAGTTCTACAATGTCTCCTTTGATGTAGTCGTACATAATTTTTCTTTTGTTACATACAAAGTTAGAAGTTGTTTCCGTCAATACCAATAAAAATTAATAAATTTGCAGGATAAACAGCATCACCGACAGCAGAAATGAATGTTACTGACATAAGAAACCATTTTCCTATACTTTCTGAAAAACTTCCAGGAGGGCAGGACCTTGTATACCTTGACAACGCTGCTACCAGCCAGCGCCCTAATGAAGTTATTGATAAGTATTTACAGCTTTCTACCAGGTATAATGCCAATATTCATCGGGCAGTGCATTATCTTGCTGTAGAGGCAACGGACCAATATGAAAAAACCAGGGAGGCTGTAAAAGACTTCATCGGAGCGGAATCGGCAAAGGAAATAATATTTACCTCCGGGACAACGGCGTCCATCAATACGGTAGCTTATTCGTACGGAGAAGTTTTCATTGGCAGGGGAGACAATATTATAGTTTCGCAGGCGGAACACCACTCCAACATCGTTCCGTGGCAGCTTTTGGCAGAAAGAAAGGGTGCGGAAATCAGGGTTCTCCCGGTTGACGATGACGGCCGGTTAAGAATAGAGCTGCTTCCCGGACTCATCGACAAATACACAAGGCTTATAGCTGTCTGTCATATTTCCAACGTACTGGGGCTTGTGAATCCGGTCAAGGAAATAGCGGAGATTGCCCATAAAAGGGGAGTTCATGTGCTTGTGGACGGCGCCCAGGGAATAGTTCACGAAAATGTGAATGTAAAGGATCTGGACTGCGATTTTTATGTATTTTCCGGGCACAAAATGTATGCGGTTCCTTTTACCGGCGTGCTTTACGGAAAAAAAGAGATTCTGGACTGTATGCCTCCTTTCCTTGGCGGCGGAGAAATGATAGAATCCGTAAGCCTTGAAAACGGGACGACCTTTGCGCCGCTCCCCGGTAAATTTGAGGCCGGGACCCAGAATATTTCAGGCACACCAACGCTTACGGCGGCGATAGATCTTTGTAAACAATTAAGGGATAAAGAGATAACGGATTATCAGCAGCAACTTGCAGAGTATGTTATGGATGCGCTTATGTCCGACGAAAGGATAACCCTTTACGGTGTTCCACGTGGAAACATTTCCAAGATTCCGCTGTTTTCATTCACGGTTAAGGGTGCCCACCACGAAGACCTTGCCCTTATTCTGGACAAGATGGGAATAGCAGTAAGGTCCGGCCAGATGTGCGCAGAACCCTTGATGGACCGCTTTGGCGTAACCGGAATGGTCCGCGCATCATTTGCCGCTTACAACACTTTGGAAGAAGCCCGATATTTTATAAAATCCCTTGACAGGGCAATAAAAATGCTGGTTTAGACTATGGAACCTACCAAAACAATACAAGAGACGGAAGCGGAGATCATTGAAAACTTCTCCATGTTCGATGAGTGGCTGGACAAATACGAGTATCTTATAGAGCTCGGAAAGAACCTTGAGTCCTATCCGGAATCGGAAAAAACAGAAGAAAAACTTATCAAAGGCTGCCAGTCACGCGTATGGCTGGACGACAACTTTGAGGACGGACGCCTGTGGTTCAAGGCCGACAGCGATGCCATTATTACAAAAGGCATAATCTCCTTACTGATAAGTGTTTACAATGGCCGCACCCCACAGGAGATACTCTCCTCCGACTTCTCTTTCATAGAGAAAATCGGCCTTAAGGAAAACCTTTCTCCCACAAGGGCCAACGGATTAGTGTCGATGATAGAAACAATACGCCGCAGAGCGGCCGAAAACGTCTGAAAATGAAAGAAACAGATAAAGAAGTCCTGACAGCAGAAGACCTCAAAGAGCTGGCGCCGCTTTATTCTGACGTGGTTTTAGCCCTGAAACAGGTTTACGATCCGGAGATTCCCGTGAACATTTATGACCTGGGTCTCATATACGAGCTGCAGATCAACAAAAAGCGTGAAGTTCATATTGAGATGACCTTCACCGCCCCCAACTGTCCCATGGCCGATGAGGTCCTGGCAGAGGTAAAGCAAAGCGTAGAAGACGTTCCGGGAGTTACCGGATGCGATATAGACTTGGTTTTTGAGCCGGTTTGGGACCAGAGCATGCTCTCCGACGAAGCCCGCGTAGACCTTGGTCTTGACTGATGGAACTCTATCTTTCCATAGGCTCCAACCTGGGAGACAGAGCAGGCCGGATTGCCGATGCAATCAAGGCCCTGGAGGCCTACCTGAAGATTCCCTGCGCCTGTTCGGAAATTATGGAATTCCCCTCCTGGGGCTTTTCCGGCGGCGATTTCCTGAACTGCATGGTCAGGTTCGATCTTCCGGAAACCGGCACCTGTCCGCAGCTATTTTTGACAGCCCTGCTGCGGGAGATAAAGTCCATTGAAAAAGCCGCCGGCCGTGACGGCACAATTGAGATAAACGCCGATGGTTCAAGGATTTACCATGACCGTCCGATAGACATCGACATTATTTTTTATGGCAGCGAAAGAGTGAATACGGATTACCTGACCGTCCCGCATCCGCTTGCCGGAGTTCGGAATTTTGTGCTTGAGCCGCTGCGGCAGGTGGCAAGCGAAAAGCTAAAATCTGACTTTCCATTCTATTTTTAGGTAGAAATGATTATTTTTGCACCCTCAAAAACAGATAGTTAAAAGAAAAAAGATATGACACAGGAAGAACTTTTCAAGATTCTGGTAGCACACTGCAAGGAATACGGATTCATCTTTCCTTCCAGCGAGATTTATGACGGACTGGCAGCCGTTTACGATTACGGCCAGATGGGTGTAGAACTCAAAAACAACATAAAGAGATACTGGTGGGAGGCGATGACCCGCCTGAACGAGAACGTAGTCGGTATCGATTCTTGCGTTTTCATGCACCCCAAGACTTGGGTTGCATCAGGCCACGTAGCAGCCTTCAACGACCCTCTTATCGACAACAAAGACTCAAAGAAACGCTATCGCGCAGACAACCTTATCGAGGACTACCTTGGCAAGATAGAGGAAAAAATAGCCAAGGAAGTAGCAAAGGGACGCAAGAAATTCGGTGACTCCTTCAACGAGGAGCAGTTCCGCGCTACCAACCCCAACGTACTCCGCGAGCAAGCCAAGTACGACGAGGTTCACAACCGCTACAAGGCCGCAGAGGACGCCAACGACCTCAAGGCCTACCGCGACATCATCATCGACTGCGGTATCGTCTGCCCTATTTCCGGTACAGCCAACTGGACGGAGGTCCGTCAGTTCAACCTTATGTTCAGCACCCAGGGCTCTACCACCGGCAACGCCGACGATGTACTTTATCTGCGCCCGGAGACCGCCCAGGGCATATTTGTCGAGTATCTGAACGTCCAGAAGACCGGCCGAATGAAGATTCCTTTCGGTATCGCCCAGATTGGAAAGGCCTTCAGGAATGAGATAGTAGCCCGTCAGTTCATCTTCAGGATGAAGGAGTTCGAGCAGATGGAAATGGAATTCTTCTGCCGTCCCGGAACAGAGATGGAGTGGTTCAAAAAGTGGAAAGAGAACCGTATGGCATGGCACGTCAACCTTGGAATGGGAGCAGAGAATTACCGCTTCCACGACCATGAGAAGCTTGCCCACTATGCAAATGCGGCTACCGATATCGAGTTCAACTTCCCATTCGGTTTCAAGGAGCTTGAGGGCATCCACAGCCGTACGGACTTCGACCTTGGCAACCATCAGAAGTTATCTGGCAAAAAGATCCAGTACTTCGATCCTGAGACCGGAGAAAGCTATGTTCCTTACTGCGTAGAGACATCCATCGGCGTAGACCGTATGTTCCTGGCCGTCCTGAGCCATTCTTACAAGGTAGAGGAACTCTCCGGCGGAGACACCCGCGTAGTGCTCAGCCTTCCCGCTCCGCTTGCACCGGTCAAGGTGGCAATCCTTCCTTTGGTAAAGAAGGACGGTCTGCCGGAGAAAGCCCAGGAAGTAGTAAACGAGCTTAAATACGACTTCGCTTATCAGTACGATGAAAAGGACTCCATCGGCAAGCGTTACCGCCGTCAGGACGCGATAGGAACACCTTTCTGCGTTACTATCGACAACGATACGATGACGGACAACTGCGTTACCGTCCGCGACCGTGACACCATGGAACAGACACGCGTACCTATCGCAGAGCTCCGTGAGCTTATCGACAGGAAGGTTAATATGCGCAACCTGCTTAAGAACCTGTAAATCAAACAGATGCGCCGCTTTATACAGTTACTGGCTCTTCTGCTGATGGTTCCTTTCGGGGCCATGGCAGAAGAACCTTTGTATAAAGACTTTCAGGAACTTCAGCTGCGCCTGGAGGAGGCCAACAACCGGATGATACTCATCCGTGTCATTTTCATTGCAGCTCTTATCGTGATAATTGTCGTTTTCCAGTACCTGCGCCTCAAGGACCGCCGGCGCCGGGAAGTTGAAAAACAGGAAAACGAGCGTATCCTTGCGATAGCGGAAGACCTGCGCGCCCGTCTGGACGATGCAGAGTCCGCGGCAGCATCGGCATCGGCAGAAAAGAATTCGATGCTGGAAAAAATGGGCTTCAGCGTGCTGGAGCGCCTTTGCGAGCAGTATTACATCTACGAAGGAACGGACAATTTGCAGCCAAAACTGCTCAAAGAGGCAAAGTCCGTAATTGAAGATTTGCGGTCCGATTCCGGCCAGCTGGAAAAGACCCTGGACGTCCAGAAAAACAACCTTGTGGCCCGCTTCAGGGCACAGTTTCCCAAGGTGAAAGAAGAAGATGTGCGCCTTTTCACCTTCCTTGCCGCCGGCTTCAATTCCACCACCATCTCCACCCTCATGGGCAAGGACAAACAGAACATTTACAACAAAATCTGGCGCCTCAAGACCCGCATCTCAGACTCCGGTGTCCCTGATAAAGATCTCTTCCTGAGGTACTTCTCCAAATAATCCCGGTATCCCTTTCCGGTATCCTTTCTAACCCCGCTGGCTTCCACAATACTCCCGCACCCTTCATTGTCATTCTGAACGAAGCGAAGAATCTCCTTTAACGCCACAGAATCAATGAAAAGTAAACCTTTAGCTGCCACACCACGTTTCCGAGCGGCAGCGGTGCGAAAGTGCAAGAACTTGGCCAGTTTTCTGCACATTCCCTGTTTTTATGGTGGCTACTTGCAAGTCTAGGCCCGGGAACATGCACATACCCCCTTCAAAAACAAGGAAAGTGCAAGTTTGCATGGTTATATTTGCACATTCCCCTGAAGGAGCTGGACTTATGCCAACATTTCCCTTTGATTATTATTGCAAAAGCTCTATCTTTGGATGGAAACCGCAATTGACTACTTCGTATGGCTCTCAATGCAAATAATTCCGGCGGCAAAGGTTCACGGATAGCACTGACAGCGGCACTTATTGTATCGCTTTTGATTGTGTTTAGTTGCGCTCACACAAAAGATGCAGTGCTGGATTATGCGAAAGACAATTACGAAAGATATGGATGGTTTGGACCAGCTACATCGGCAATAGAAGATTTTACATGGATCTATTATCGCAATCCAGAATCAACAGATGAATTGCTTCGTTTTATAGATTTGCATATTGAACTCAATGGGAAATACTCCTATTGGGGAATAGCCAAATATTTGAAAGACGATATAAAGAAAAAACCGGATAATTTTGTTTTCTATCAGGATTCTTGTTTATTCTATCCTCATGAGTGCCCGGATACAGTAATCTATGTTAGCATATATTCTCCCAAATATATTTTGGAAAGAATTAATAGTGAAGAAACTAAAGACCGCGTTTTAATACTGAACCATTTTTCGACGATTATTTATGACGAGAATGACTTCTGGTTGCCTTATGATTACAAAATAACTGAAGACCTTGACGAAAAAAAAATACATAACGGCTATCCTTACATGTTGGGAAGGAATGACAATTGTTCAACATCATGGCCATATAGAACACTGTTTACATATAAGAGGGGCTCGTCATTAAGTTTTCTGAAACTAGATGACTATATGAAAGAACTTGAAGACCTTCTACGTAGCTTTTTAAATGATAAGCCAGACATTCATAAAATAATGTTTTTCGCACCCTTAGTGTTTTAAACAAAGAAAAACGCCACATTGTGTGAATATACGATGCTTCTCAAGTCTAAATTCGATTTCATTGAGACGCTTGAAGTGTTGTTTTATCAAACGATAGAGCATACCCTCGCACGACTATTCGCGGAGGGAGGGGATTTTGTTGACGTTCTGGAAGGCGTAGGTGAGTTCTGCGCCGTAAAGGAGGATGCTCCAGCCAAGGCGCAGCCATATCATGAAGAGCGGCAGGGCGGCAAGGACGCCGTAGATGGCGCTCTGCTTGCCCACCATAAGCTGGGTTTCCAGGTACAGGAACTGGACGATGGCAAACGCGACGCCCGCAAAAACAGCCGCCTTTAGAGCATGGCGGTAGCGCACCTTTGTCCCGGGGATGTATTTATACATCACAGACAGCAGGAAAACGCTGAGCGCTGCAAACAGCACCCATGAAAGAACGCTTCTTATGTGATGAGATAAAAAGAAGTCCTCCGGAAGCACCCATTCAATAATATGGGAATAAAAAACAGTCCCGGAGAAGAAAAGGATAATCACGAAAGGAGAAAGAATCGTTATGCCGATGATAATCCCGAACGCTTTGATGACATTATTCTCCTTCTCTACCTGCCATACATTGTTGAAAACCTGACGGACGGTATACATCAGCGACAGCACAATCCAGATGAAAGACGCCATCGAAATAAAACCAAACAGGCCGCTCTCTGCTATCCGCGCGATGTTGTCCGCCGCAGAGACAATGGTCTCCACCAGCGGTGTCTGCCCCAGATTGGTATAAAGAATATCGGCAAACTTGTCTTTTAAGCCGATGCTGTCCGTAAGGAACAGCCCCACGGCGATAGCCGGGACAACAGCCAGCATGCTCTGGTAAGCCAGAGCTGTGACCTGATAGCTGATTTTCTGATGAATGAAAGTGTTTATCATCAGCACCACCGTCTTCAAATCCTGTATCAGGCGGGCCTTCCAGCGCGCGAAATCCTGGGTGTTAAGCTTCCACAAATCGTGCGTCAGGAAGCGCAGGATAACGGTGATCCGGATGGAAAGCCATCGGAAAAACACATCAACCTTATGAATCAGTTTCTT
>OMVB01000116.1 GCA_900314395.1 uncultured Prevotellaceae bacterium
TCGCCATATTCAGAATACTCGTATACATCGAATTGACTTGTTTTTCCGTAACCCGCGGACGATCCGCTACTACCTTTTTTCTCATAGTAAAAACTTATATCGGGTTACAACCCGAACATAATTAAACAACAAACTTTTTTCGCAAAAGTAAACAAATTAAATAGAAAAACCAACAAATTAAATAATTTTTACAACAATTATTGTGCATTTTAAACAAATCCAATAATAAGACATCAGCCATTTCTCTCCCCGCACCGCAGGCCTCCGGTCAGGAAAAACGTCGGCGTCAGCCTAGTTATTCCTTCCGACTCCAGCCTGCGCTTTGAAAGTATAATTGCAACGTGATTCCCGCATTTTGCGGACACGATATGTCCTAAACACGTAAATCCCATTGCGAATTTATTTCAAAGAGCAAACACACTATGGCAGACAAAATCTATTTCTTCAGAACAATCTCCGATGGAATCAAAGACAGACTCCGTCCACTCCCGTTCCAAACTGACTCCGCAGGAAGAGACGTGATTACGCAGCTGAACGTACAGGCTGACAAAAGAATGAGAGAGTCGTATCCGATAGGAACCATCTTCGCCTCAGAGATGCTTGAAGACCGAGTAAGCGGCAGCACACCTTTCTACTCCGCAGGAGAAATATTCCCCGTATCCATAAAGAAGAGCGAACTCCTTGAATCATCGCACTGTCCAACGGATCAGATGCTTACTGAATATGCAAACTACCTGACGACCAACAAAGACCGACTGGACATAAACCTCTTTCAGTCAAGCGCCGTAAACGCCGCGGATCCACGAAAAGGAAAACTCCTTACACTGTTGGACAAATTCAAACTGAACCCCAATTACCAGCTGCCGACCATCGAGACGGACGGCTTCTGGGTGGACGAAGAGACATGGTGGGACCTCATGATGAACATACACGAGAATGTCAACACCCTCTTCAAGGGACCGGCCGGGAGTGGCAAAACAGAGCTTGTCCAGCTTGCATGTGAACGGCTTAAGCTCCCGTGTCACATCTACGACATGGGAAGCATGTACGACCCTATCAGTGACCTTCTCGGCGTACACCGGATGACCGCACAGGGCTCCGTCTTCGACTACGCCCAGTTCACGCAGGACATCCAGCACGAAGGAGTGATACTCCTGGACGAGCTGAGCCGTGCCACCCCGGCGGTAAACAACATCCTCATGCCCTGCCTTGACTCCCGTCGCACGCTCCGCGTAGAGATGGCAGGCAGGAATGACAAACGCGAGATTCCCGTCCATCCGAAGTGCCGCTTCGTAGCCACGGCAAACCTCGGCGCGGAATACGTCGGTACCAGCGAGCTGGACCTGGCTCTGCGTGACCGCTTCGACGAGATGGACATCGACTACATGCCGAATGAACAGGAGATACTGATGCTGATGAAACGCTTCAAGATAACAAGGGTTGACGCCCAGAACATCGTCAAGACGGCATCCACTATCCGCAGCATAGCACGGAAAGGAGAAATCGAGTTCTCCATCACCACACGTGAGACAATCCGTGCGGCAAAGAAGGTACAGGAGGGATGGAGCGCCACCGTCGCCATGAAACGCGCCTTCCTTCCCAGGTACGAAGGCACCATCTCCGAAGGCAGCAGGGCCATCGTATGGAACACAATACTACAGAAATAAACACCGACGACCATGTCCAACTACATACAACTGACGCGGCAGCAGAAGTACGACCTCCTGACTACCGATTTCCTAGACAGGGACGAAGACAGATTCGTCCGGATACGAACCACCGACCGCCTCGGATGGGAGAGCCTCCTTCCGGAGCAGACACCGTATTCCGCCATGATCCTCAATCCCAAGTCGGACAGGGAGCTGTACAACAACGCTACACGCCTGGCCAGACAGATGATTATCTCGATGGATACTCCATTCAGAGTGAGTATCCACCTCAGTCCGTCCATATCCTGCACGGACTCCAAGAGCGTCTATGTCGCAACGGAAGTGTTCGATGACAAGAAGCTCCCACTGGGACAGAAACTGGACACCTTCCTGGGCCTGGCCATCCACGAAGGATGCCATCTCCTCTATACCGACTTCAAGGCTACGGAAGACAATAGAAACATGATAATCCATAAAATCTACAATATCATTGAAGATGAAAGGATTGAACGCGAGCTGGGAGAACACAAGCCGGGCCTTGCCAACTTCCTGAAAGCGGCCAAGTATTATTACTTCGGACGCTATGAAGAAGAAATAGAACTTCTGCCACAGCAGCCGAAATACCTCATCTTCTTTAACACCATACTGTCGTATATCAGATACCCTGCGGCACTGATTCCCGATAACGTGTATGAATTCGCCGACGAGCTCCTGCAGGTGCGCGACATCCTCACTCCCTATCCGGAGTCAACGGCACAATGCCTGGAAAAGGCAAAACTGATATATGAACTCCTCAAAAAGTTCATGGAACAGGACCAGCAGCAAGGTGGCCAGTCCAAGGACAACGATGAATCCCAAAAAGAGCCGAATGACGGAAAGCCTTCTTCCGGAGAGTCAGAAGAAGGGCAGGACTCCTCCGGACAATCAAGCAGAAACGGTGCAAGCGCCGAGCTGACCGATGAGGAAATCCTTGAAAAACTCAAGGACGTCATCGAAGCCATGAAGATAATTGCCAAGGAGCCACACGATCCGCAGGATAAGACTATCCCCCTGTCAAGAAGCGACATGGCAAACGCCCTCAAAAAGGACAAGCTCATTGCAATGGAATGTGAAGGACAACTTGAAATCGGTTCCCAGGAGAACACTGTCCTCCTGAAGAAGGAAAGAAACAAATACGAATACGACAAGTCACTCCGGAGAGTCCGTCGTTACATCCCCGCCGTCGCGCAGGCGCTGCGTGCCAAGGGTACCGAGTACAAGTACACGGTGACAGGCATGAGAAGCGGACTGCTGGACACCAATAAGCTCTGTGAAGCCCGTCAGGGCGTCCAGAACGTCTACTTCCACAAGGGGGAGGTGAAGTGCGACAAGGTCAACGTAGCCCTGGTCGTCGATGAGTCCGGCTCCATGACCGGACTCAGGGAGCAACTGGCCCGCGACACCACCGTCCTCATAAATGAAGCCGTCGGCGGACTGGCGAACGTACAGCTGTTCATCTACGGCTACAACGACTCACGGGATTACAATATAATCTATCCCTACAGGGAAGGGCGAAAGCCATACGACAAATATGCCATAGGCTCCATAGGGGCGAATGGCTGCACCCCTACCGATGCAGCCGTCCTGGAAGCAGCCACGAGGATAAGGAAGCAGAGCAAGGAGAAGACACTGATGTTCATCATCTCCGACGGCAACGCCAACGGCGGCGACGAATCCGTGCGACGCTCTGTCGTAAAAGCCCGCAAGATGAACTTCGACATCATAGGCATCTCCATCTCCTCCGCCCTGACCGAAGAATCACTCAGAAAGATGTACGACCACTATATCGTCATGAACGACATAGACAACCTGGCTTCCGACCTCGGCAAGACCGTCAAGAAGGCTGTACTCAAAAACACCAAGAAGACAAGCAATGAATAAATTAAGCCCACAACCCTTCTACGAGAAGGTGAACGATCCGGAGCTGCGGGCACTGGCCCGGCTCCTGTATAAAAGAATGACTCCAGGCGATGCCGGCTCAAAGTTCTCGATCATTCACGACCTGAAGGACATGATGCAGGACGACATCGTACACTTCATGTACTCCAAGGCCTCCGGGGAAGACCGCTTCGCCTTCGGCACGAGATGCCCCGAGCTGATTCAGAAGTATCACGGATCTCCAAAGGAAGAGAGGACGAAAAGCTCTGAACCGACGACATTCAACTACTTCGACCTGCAGCGCCGAGCATGGCGCAGCTTCAGGCCCGAGAACATAATCTACGTTGACAAGAACTACACCATCTAACTCATCCCAGACACATGAATACCACAGACTCAATAACAAGAACAGCAGTACTGAAAAAGACATTGCTGAGAATCAACAACCGCGAAGTAATCCCGCTCCCTAACGGGAACATTCAGGTCTTCCTTCACGGAAAACCCATACTGACCATAAGAGGTGCTGATGACACCGTTGACATCAACGGCACCGCCATGATGACAAAGAAGTCATCACGGCTCATTAACAGCATCCTGTCACTCTTTACGGACTACAAGGTGACAACACGGAACGGAAACTGGTTCCTCATCTCACCGACAAGGGTATTCACCCCCTTCTCAGGGAAGACCATAACCGTTGACATGACAAATAACCCCTACGGTGCGTGAAGGAGTCACGCAGAAACGGCTCCACAGGCAAGGCGCGTCCTCTGCCGAGGCCTTAGCGGACTGGAGAAATAAGCAGCCGTCTACGGTGCAGATTTCTCCGTCCGTCCTTGCCAGCGTACGGCTGCGTACAGCAAGTTCCGAATCCCCGGCAGCGTGCCGTCCCCAGACGACCCGCTGCGGGATTCTCCACAAAGCTAAGCATCCGCACAGGAAGTGGAGCCGAAGAATAACTGACATTCTAAAACACATATTATATGCCAAACGAAAGTAACACGCAACTGACTGCACAGCAGGAAAAGAACCTGGCAATCTATAACCAGGTACGAGAAGTGCCCCAAAACGCACAGAAACCCATCACTGAAGGACGACTGTCCGGCAAGACGGACATCAACCCCATGTGGAGGATAAAAATCCTCACCCAGGTCTACGGACCCTGCGGCACGGGATGGAAGATTGAAATCCTGCGCCAGTGGCTGGAGCCGGGGGACAATGACACCGTCGCCGCCTTCGTCAACGTCAACCTCTATGTCAAGGACCCCGCCACAGGACAGTGGAGCGACCCCATCCCCGGCAACGGCGGCAACATCTTCCGCAGGAAGGAGAACTCCGGACGGAACTATATCGACGACGACTGCTTCAAGAAAGCCGAGTCGGACGCCATCGGCAGCGCAACAAAGAAGCTGGGAATCGCCGCGGATGTCTACTGGGATAACGACGACACGAAGTACACCGATGGTGGCAGCGGCAGTGGCAACGGAGCCGTCGTAAAGTCAAACACACCCGCAGCCTCCTCGGAGAAGCCCGCCGGACGCCCCCGTCCGAACCAGACGAAACCCGTCCTTGCTCCCGGGAGCCAGTACTGGAACCCGTCCGTAGCACAGGCCATGGCAACGGTGGACTCCATCGAGAACATCCGCAAGAGGATTGAAGCCAAATTCACCATCACAGATGCAGACTTCAGGGAACTGATGATTGCATCCGGAAAGAACATGTAAACCATTAACTTATGCCTTACACAATCATCAAACCCAAAGACCACGACGAGTGGCTGGCCGAGAGACGAAAGGGTATCGGCTCCTCCGACGCCGGTACCATCATGGGAGTCAGTCCCTTCTCCACTCCGCTGCGCCTATGGCGGCAGCGGATGGGGCTGGACGAGCCAGTGAAGGAGACCGCATCAATGCGTAACGGCCATTACCTCGAACCCGCTGTCGCGGAGTTCTTCGCCCACGAGACGGGCTCCGTCATAGACTACTCATCAGAAGGAGACTGGATAGCGGCCGACAACGACAGGCCCTACCTCAGGGTATCACCCGACCGCCTCTTCTGGCCGGAAGGCGCACAGCACGACCCGAAGAACTGGCTGATCCTGGAAATCAAGTCCACATCGAAGCTGGTAGACCCCGACAACCTGCCACTGTACTGGGTATGCCAGGTACAGTACCAGATGGGAGTGATGGGGATACCGATGGCAGCGATAGCATGGATAACGAGCGAACCACGCCTTAGCATGAACTACGCCTGGGTTCGGTTCAACCCGAACTTCTTCAAGACATTGACCGACGCCATAGACCACTTCTGGAACAATAACCTCCAAAAGGGAATCATGCCGGACCCGGTCGACGAAGACGACATGTCCCTGCGCTGGCCTCATTCCGAAGACGGGAAACTCATTCCAGCCACCGCTGACGACATCAGCAACTGCCGTGAGTACAACGCCCTCCTCAAGGACAAGGAGGAACTGGAAAGCAGGATATCCATGCTGGCTTCCGCAATCAAAGGACGAATCGGCGACGGAGAGGCACTCATCGCTCCGGACGAAGAAACAGGAAAATCCGTCACCATTGCACGATTCAAAAGCATCAACGAGACCGTCTTCGACGAAGAGAGATTCCATCAGGAGAAACCCGAAGAGTACCTAAAGTACGTATCCACCTACTTCGACAAGGCAACCTTCAAGGACGAAGACAAGGCCAACTGGAAGGCCTACACCACTACGAAGAAAGGCGCAAGACGATTCTCCGTACTGCTTAAATAAACAGTAAAAACTACTGAATCTGTTTAAAATTATACAAAGTTTGTTGTAAATACTATTGAATTTGTTTAAATTTACAATCGGAACAGAATACGATCAAAACATTATTACATACTTTTTAAACCAATAACGTTATGGCAAAAAGAACCACACTGAGGGGCTCCGTGTCCCTCACCAGCCTCGAACACGAGACAATCATCCGCAATGGCCAGAAGGGTATCTTCATCCCTGTTGAGAAGAACCCCGCCATCTTCTTCAAAGTCGGAAATGACGGAAAGAAGGTCATCAACCTCGATATCGAGGTAAGCCCTTCCCCGCAGAACCAATATGGCAACAGCCATTACATCCGCCTCAATGTAGGCAAGGAAAACAGGCAGAAGTACAACATCCCTAACGACAAGCTGCGCGAATACACGCCCATCGTAGGCAACCTCAAACAGTTTGAGTTTGAAGACAAGAATGGCGGTCAGCAGGTACAAGGCGCACCCGAGGACATGCCGGAAGCCACCATGCCCAAGGAGTTCGACCCTACCTGGTGACAGTTCAACAGGACGGGGCAGGAAATGCTTCCCGCCCCGTCCTTAAATTATGAAGAGTCAGCCACCTAGATAGAACACCGGAAGGATGGAGAACCCTGTTCACGTCGTACTGGTAGGCGTAGTCCGTCATCACTGCCGTCAAGGGTTCATCAAGAAGAATCCCGATGGGCAAACCCTTGACTGCAGACCATGACGCATCTATCCATTGCTGCGTGATTTTCCACGTTTGGAGTGAGTAAACCCCTCCAACGAGTGAAAATCCTCCGCAAAGGTAAAGCGTCATTTGCCGGACCAAGAACAAGAAAAACCATGCTTACACGAAAAGAAAAGAAACTCATTTGCCGCGCAGCAGCAGACCTTGCAACAGGAAACGACCTTCTGTACAAGAGAACCGATGAAGAACGTGAAATGCTTAAAGAACTCTGCTCCGTCCTTAAAACAGTAGAGAACGAAACAAAATTGACTCCGCGCGAATACCAAATATACCATGAATACCTCATGTGTACAGACTACGGATACTATCAACTGATAAAAAAACTTCAGAAAAAAAGGTAATTCGACAGGAAGAATAGGACAAGACTCCTATCAAATACAAGCCTAATCAAAATCAATAACTACTGATATCATGAAAACAACATTACCGGAAATCCTTTCCACACAGAACTTCGAAGCTATCCGTAACTGGCTTGAAGACCCCGAAGCAGCCGCTCCGGAGTTCGCCCAGTCATTCATGACCCAGCTTGACTCCGTCTATATGGAAAGAACAGGAAAGCCAATCAGAAAGACTCCTGCCGGAGTAATCAGACGGATGAGCCTTGACTTCCTTCTGTCCGGTAAAGAAGAGAATAAGACAACAGAACCCGAACCGAAAAACGAAACCGTAGAAAAAATACTCGACATGATTGCCGACACACCTAAAATGAACGTCACAGACGAAAAGACAATAGGCGACGACCTGCTTCCCCTTACCGACGAGAACGGCTTCAAGGAGGCAGGCCTTGACAGCGTCCGTCTTGCCGGCGCTGTCGCCTGGCACTGGCAACAGCTGGAGAACAAATACACACTCGGGAAACCGATTTCCGGCTCCCTCCTCCAAACTACCGTCTACATCATCTACGGCACCCTGCTTGCAGAACGCGGCACAAGGATCACCACGGAACACCCGCAGATGTGGCGCTTCGGCCCCGTCTTCCCAAGGATTTATACAAGATTCTCAAAGAGGGGAATCGTACCCAGCGAGAAAGAAGCCGCCGAAATAAAAGAATCCGACCCGGTACTCGACGAATTCATCAGAAGGATAATCCGTATCAACGCCTCAAAGAAGAGAAACGAGCTGTCCGAAAGACATACTTCCAAATCCTCCCCATGGGGAGTATGTAACAAGATGCATCCCGAACAGTGGAGCACACAGCTCGATGACAAGGAGATACAACGATGGTTCCGTAAAGAAATCGACAACTCCAAATAAGAAATAAAGTTACATTTTACATATCTACTTGCAATGCTTGTACGAACACTCTGTTCCGAACCCGGCTTTCAGCCATAAATCATTACTGTTCCCACTTTTATATGTAATGTAACTCATAGCCCGCCCCTGCGTTTTTGCAGGGACGGGCTATTTTCTTTAAACAGATGAAAGAAGGATGACAGGAGTGGGTGCCTTGCGGATGACACCCTTCACTCCTTCATCCTTTTTTTAACATGTATTATTTATTTCCGGACAATCCGGTCCAGCAAATCCTTTATTGTCTTATCCCGCTCCGATATCACCTTGTCTTTCTCCTCCAGGAGTTTCTGATACCTGAGCACTTCGCCCTTCTCAACGTTCACCCCCTTCGAGCCGTTAATCAGAACCCCTTCCCTGTTGTCTACATCCGCTCCTGCAAACGCCCCCATGTTCACACTCATACCGTTCCTGTTCCTAAGCATGTCCCCCGTCCCGAAGAATAACCACTCCAGGGACAGATCATCACACACCTGCAGGAGCTTAAGGAGACTTCCCAAGTTGATCTCCTTCCCGCTGCAAAAACGTGACAAGGTAGAAGACGATACACACGAAAGTCTTGACAGCTTCCTTACAGTGTACTTCTTATATGCCATGTACTCTATAAACCTCTCGTGCATAATTACAAATTTGTTCCAAATGTATTTGCAAATCCAAATAAAATGTTTCATATTTGCAACACTGTTGCATAAATGAAACAAAGGCTTAACAAATATAACATCTTTCTTGAAGATACCCAAATATGGAAGGAATCTATTTTTTCCCTCCGTGAAAAAATGATAAAAATCCCCTGAAAAACTTTAAAAATAACTTGCATATGTCAGAAAAAAGCCGTAACTTAGTGTGTAATAAAAACTTACACTTTGTGTCATCCAAAATTATTGACCAATTTAAAAACAAAAGTATAACTATGAAAAAGAACCCTAAAGCGCTCAGTGACCTTCAGGCTATAATCCTGAGCAGCGCAGTAAACATGGTCAAAATGATTGATACCTACACCGAACTCAAGCGCAAGGAGACAGGTATCCCGTACAACAACCTCACAGCAGCCAGAGAAGATGCAATCGGCGTCGCACAGGCAGCCGCCGCAGAAGTAACCAATCCCGACGATGCCACCTTCACGGAAGAAGACAGCGAGAAGGCAGAAAAGCTTCTTGAAGCTCTCGGCATCGACACCACCAGCGTCCCCGACATGTAATCATTCCCATTCAGGTTTTTTGATATCTTTCTTAATCAACCGAAGGAGTCCTCTCAATAAGGGCTCCTTCTATGTTTCAACACCCAATCCCCGACCACCCGGAGTGCAAGCCCCAGGGCGAGGACTGGCGGAAGACTCCCGACTGGCTCAAAGACCACCAGTCCAAACCAAAGCCGCTCTGCCTGGTGCCGCCGTACTTTCATCGGCAATCTTTACAAACAGGTCCAGGATCAGCATATGATTTCCTCCGTAACGGGGCACTCGGACAATTCCCGCGCATTTGTCCGCTACCGGACAATTGACATGGAGATAAAGCAGAACCTGGTGAATCTTTTGGACTAAAAACTTTTAAACTTATAAGTTGCAAAATCAAAAATAAAACTCTATATTTGCAGCACTATGGAATTTGTGAGATCAATAAGGGGATACAACCACCTGTGGGCGGTGAAGTATCCGGAGAAGGATGCGGATGAATTGACGCTTTTGTTCCGTAACTGGAGCAACTTCAACTATTTGTTGGATTTCTTTCTAAACGAAGAATAAAATGACAAGCAAAGCAATCAAGTTTCTGGAGGAACACCAGAGCAGTACTCCTTCCAAGTTTGAGGAGGAGGCCCGTTGGAGACAGGAGAACGAAATCTGGCTCCGCATGTCCCGCAGCGTAGCCCTGACAATTGTGGATTACATGCAGGAAAATCACCTTTCCCGTGCAGAAATGGCTAAGGCATTGGAAGTGTCACCTCAGTATTTGAGCCGCATCCTCTCCGGAACGGAGAACTTCTC
>OMVB01000070.1 GCA_900314395.1 uncultured Prevotellaceae bacterium
AGTTCCATTCTCATCAACTTTTACCCTGACACTGCCAAGATGATCGGTAATAAAGCGGCAGTTTGCTTGTCCCGGAGGAGCTGGGCCTTGAGGTCTTCAAGGCTGGCAAACTTTCGCTCTTCGCGGATTCGCTTGCTGAAAGAAATGGTGATGTCAAGGCCGTAGATATCCTCGTCGAAGTCAAAGATATTGGTCTCTATGGTAAGGCCGTTGGTTGCTCCTACAGTTGGCCTTACGCCGATATTGCACATACCCTTAAGGTTTCGTCCAAGTACCTGGACATCAACGGCATAGACGCCACCGGCTGGCACAAGTTTAAGAGGCTCGTACAGCTTCATATTGGCTGTAGGAAAGCCGATGGTCCTTCCCAGCCTATTCCCTGCCACTACCACGCCGTGAAGTCCGTAGCGGTATCCGAGCATCGCATTAGCCGTCTCCACGTCCCCCGCCTTCAACGCATTGCGTATTTGCGTGGAGGAAACAGATGGCCGATCGGAGCCGGCCATGACATACTCGTCGGCAATAACACATTCCGTCAGTTCCTTGGCCGTCCGGCGGTCGCTGCCGATGCGGTTGTCGTATCCCATGACAACAAGCGTAGCACCAAACCGCTCCCGCAGCATCTGCAGGTACTCACGAGCCGTCATCGACGCAAAGGCCCTTGTAAAAGGCAGAACCTCAACCCGGTCTATACCGGCTTCAAGCAGCAATGCCTTCTTTTCCTCCAGTGAACTCAGCAGCCGGAGGTCCCTTGCATCCTGCTGCAAAACCGTCCTGGGATGCGGCCAGAACGTAACAACAACAGCCTCCTCTCCCCTTTCGCGGGCAGAGGAGACCACTGTCTCAAGCAAGTGGCGGTGCCCAAGGTGGACACCGTCAAAAAAACCTGTTGTAATTACAGCCATCTTACAAGGCCGAAGTCCTGCCGGTGAGGTATCAGAGGGTTCTTTGCATAGAACCTTACAGCTACCTGGTACATACCGGTACGCTCCGGAAGAACAGAAGTCTCAAATTTGGCCAAACCATCCTCGAAGGAAGTAAGCTGGAACTCCGTCTTGTCCTGGATATGAAGGACTCCCTTGCGGTCAGTTGTGCAGAACAGCATCTCAACGCCGATGTCTTCCGGCAGCAGTTCTCCAATCTGGAGGACAACCTCACTACGCAGGTGATTGTCCGGGGAAAGATTGTAAGAAGCATCCGGCTGGGTGAAGGAAACAACCTCAATATCATTCCAGTGGCGAAGTACGTTCTTCTTCCATGCGGCAATGTCACGAGCAACCTTGTAATCATCGGCAACAAGGTCACCCGCACGCTTGGCCTGAGGAATATAGTACTGGTTGCAGTAGTCGGTGAGCATCCTGTTGGTAGTGAAGTCGCAGGCCACCTTGGCGATGCAGTTCTTTATATACTCAATCCACTTTGCACTGCGTCCGCTGCGGTAATCGACATCATAGTAAGCGGGAGCGATCTCGTTCTCGATAATGGTGTAGATGGTGGCGGAATCAAGCTCATTCTGGAAATGCTGGTCGTCGTAGGTGCGCTCCTGGGGCAGAGCCCAGCCGGCGCCCTCCTTGTAACCTTCCACCCACCATCCGTCAAGAACGGAGAAGTGCATTACACCGTTCATGGCGGCCTTTTCTCCGGAAGTACCGGAAGCCTCCTGGGGCCTTGTAGGGTTGTTCATCCAAACATCAACACCCTGGACGAGCCTCTTTGCAAGGGTGATATCGTATCCGGGAACAAAGACAATCTTGCCCAGGAAACGCTCTTCCTTGGAAATGTCGATGATGCGCTTGATAAGGTCCTGGCCGGCCTTGTCTGCCGGGTGGGCCTTTCCTGCGAAGATGAACTGAACCGGCCTCTTGGGATCGTTGACGATGCTGTCAAGACGGTCCAGGTCTGTGAAGAGCAGAGTCGCCCTCTTGTATGTGGCGAATCGGCGGGCGAAGCCGATGGTAAGGACATCGTCACGGAGTGTTTCCTTGATGGTCATAATCTCCTTCGGGGAATAATGACTGCTCATTGAAGGATCGGACAGACGCTCATTCACCGTAGAAACAAGGGCCTTCTTAAGAATCTTGCGGATGTTCCAAACGGTCTCATCGGACACGTTGTAAATGCCCTCGAAGCACTTTTTGTCATAGTGATGGGTCTGGAACTCAGGGCCGAACACCTCTTTATGAACCTGCTTCCACTCCTTGGCTGCCCATGTAGGATAATGTACGCCGTTGGTAACATAGCTTATGTAAAGCTCCTCCGGCAGATATCCCGGGTACATATTGGAGAAGATGTCCCGGCTTACCTTGCCGTGAAGCATGGATACACCGTTCACGTTCTGGCTGATGTTAGCGGCCAGCTTGCTCATGGAGAACTTCTCGTCAGGGTCTGATGCGTTCAGTTTGCCAAGGCCCATCATGGTGTTCCAGTCTATGTTAAGACGGGCGGGATAGTGGCCAAGATACTGACGGATCATGCTCTCGTCGAAGGCGTCGTGTCCTGCAGGAACGGGAGTGTGGGTTGTGAAGAGTGAAGAAGCCCTTACAACTTCCATTGCCTCCGGGAATGTAAGTCCCTTATGCTCAATGTATTCCCTTAGTCTTTCAATGCCGATGAAGGCTGCATGGCCTTCATTGCAATGGTAAACGCTGGTGCTGATGCCAAGGGCGCGGAGAGCCCTGATACCGCCGATGCCAAGGAGAATCTCCTGCTTGAGACGGTTCTCCCAGTCGCCGCCGTAAAGCTGGTGGGTAATCTGGCGGTCCTCCGGGCGGTTGGCCTCGTAGTCTGTATCAAGCAGATACAGGTCCGAGCGGCCCACAGCCACCTTCCAAATCCTAGCGGACAGGTTGCGGCCCGGCAGCGCGAGCTGGATTGTGAGCCACTCGCCGTCGTCGCCGAACACCGGCTCGGCGGGGATGCTCAGGAAGTTCTGGGCATCGTAGCGTGCCTCCTGGTAACCCTGGGAAGACAGTATCTGAGTGAAATATCCGTACCTGTAAAGAAGACCCACGGCAACAAGGTTTACATTCATGTCCGATGTCTCCTTGAGGTAGTCTCCTGCAAGTATACCCAAGCCGCCGGAGTAAATCTTAAGGGAGGAATCCAGGCCATATTCCATGCAGAAATAAGCGACTGAAGGCTCCGTGCGCTGTTTCTTGAGCTCCATGTAGGCATTGAACTCAGAGATTACGGCGTTCATCCTGGCGATGAAATCATAGTCCTTTGCAAGCTCTGAGTAACGCTTGATACTTACAGTGTCAAGGATGGCCTTGGGGTTGTGGCCGCTCTTGTGCCAGATTTCAGGGTCGATGGATTTGAACAGTGCCTTTGCATTGTCGTTCCAGCACCACCAGAGGTTCTTGGAAAGTGTCTCAAGACCTGCCAGCTCCTTGGGCAGGTGACGTGTTACCATTACGCTCTTCCAAGAGGGAGCGTTTACTTCTATCTTGTTATAATTCATACTCAAAGGTTTGTTAACAGGGGCGGCCACCTTCCTGGAAGAAGCTCTCTCCAGGGCCAGCGAATACGCCTGGTCATAATACTTGATCTGGTTCTCCCACAGGGCCGTTGAGGCAACCTCACGTGCATTCTCCATGTACTCGCGCCTCTTGGTCTTGTCCAGCGATGCCAGTTCCAGGATTCTTGCCTTTGCGGCGTCCACAACCTCCTGGTAATTGGAATCCGTGCGGTGAACTACGGTAATTCCCGGATGGGCCTTCTTGCCGTAAATCCTCTCCACCCACTTGCCGAAGCCGGCCAGGCTGGTGGTAAGGGTGGGAACCCTGAACGCCAGGGCCTCCAGCGGCGTATAGCCCCAAGGCTCGTAGTAGGACGGGAACAAGGCCAGGTCCATGCCCACAAGAAGGTCATAGTACTTGGTGTTGAATATTCCGTCGTTACCGTTCAGGTATGAAGGCACAAAGAACACCTTTACCTTGCCGCCGATGGCGTTTACAAGGCCAACCTCGTCGAAGCGGCGGGTAATCTGGTCGCTGTCCGGGTACTCCAGGTAATGGGAGGTCCTGGTGCTGTAATGCTCCGGCCCCTTGCCCGCAAGACGGGCTGCCAGGGTGCGGTCCGGACCGTTGTGGGCACCCGGTACCATGATGAATGCCACCACCTGGCGCGGTATGTCGTTGCCAAGGGAGGCCAGGGCGTCGATGAATACGTCTATTCCCTTATTCCTGTATTCATATCTTCCGCCGATGCCGACTATGAGCGAATCAGCCTTAAGTTCTTCGTCCGCCATTGCCGATGCCACTTCAAGCAGCTTGGCGCGGGCAGCGGAACGGGCCTGGTCGTACAGCTCGTCGGTTGCGGGAGTGAAACTGTTTTCAAATCCGTTGGGGGTGACTACATCCGGCTTCCTGTGAAGGAACTGGGTGCACTCGGCGGCGGTGATATCGCTCACCGTCGTGAAGACATCGGCATTGACGGCCGATTTTTCCTCCATTGAGTGACGGGATGTAACCCCGAAGTCGCGGGCCTTTTCGTCCGAATCATAGGATGAAAGGTTGTCGTAAAGAGGCAGGCCGTTTCCCGCGATGCAGCGGCCTACCATAGTGGCGTGGGTTGTAAATACCGTTGCCACAGGTACTTTCTCGTTCTTGAGATAAAGAAGTCCGGCACCGGTCTGCCACTCATGGAACTGCGCCAGGGCTGTCTCCGATGCTGTAAGGTTATTCTCTATGAAATGCCTGATAACCCTTCCTGCGGCATAACCGAAGAGGACATTTTCCTTGTAATCCCAGTTACCGGTAATTGAGTCCACTCCGTAAACTTCCCAGAATTTGCCCAGGATTTTGTCCATCAGGGGCATGAATTTCTTGAAGTCCACAAGAATAGCTATTGGCTTTCCGGGGATATTCCACCTGCCGACTCTCAACATGAGTCCGTCCTGGGCGGCCTTGGCCTTCCAGGAACGGAACAAATGCTGATCTTCTGTGAAATCCGGATTGGAGGCGGTATGCATCCATACGTCAGGTCCAATCAGAATGTGGTGACGGCCATACTGCGACTTCTGGTACAAGGCCTTGGTAGCGATGACCGTGTATATCCCGCCCATTTTGTTGCAAACTTCCCAGCTTACTTCAAAAAGATAGTCAGGTTTCTGTAACGTCGTCATAAATCTTATTTGGTAATCATATCGTTCTCTACACGGATACTGAAGTCAGAGAGCACATTCATGTAGTTGATGAAGGCCTCGTACGGGGTATCATAAGGGTTGAAGTACTTGTGAACGGCTCCGTCGCTGAAGAACTTGGTAGACATGTAGTAGAAATGGTCGCTCTCCTGCAGATGGCCGAAGTCATTCCACAGTGAAGGGTGATTGAGGATGGCCAGTTTCTCATAAAGGCCGTAAAGCTTGTTATAGGCATCCTGCTGGAGCTCGTTTCCAAGCCATGCGGAAACGTCACGTTCCTCGTCCGCCCAGGAAATGGCCTGAGGCACGTTCAGGACAGCATCGGCCTTGAATCTGCGGCTGATGGAAGCAGGAGTGCTGAACTCGAATTCACCGTCTGCGATTACAACGTCCGGGAGGGCCTTCATGAAGTCGAAGATGCCGCTCTCTGCGCCCTGGTGCTCACCGAAAGTCTCATAATCCATGAACAGTCCGATAACCTTTCCGCCGTCCTTGACTGAATCTTTCATCCAGCCGAGATACTTTTCTGCGGTGAGAGGCCAGCCGTCCCAACCCTTGTTGGAGAAACGGAAGGAAAGGTCGTCGCTGAGCTGATAGTTGCGGAGCAACAGCTTGAGCTTTGACTTCTTGGGGTTGGTGTAGATGAAGTTGGGGCTCTGCCAGCCGAGTATATGTTTTGCACCTTCTGTGAGCATGGTCTTGAAGCCCATGTCGCTTACCTGTTCGCCGATGCCGTCAGAGTAAATAAGTTCCGTGTTGCGGAAGGTGACGGGGCTCTGGCCGAAGTGGCGCTCAACAGCAGCCTTGTGCTTTTCTACCTGGAGACGGAACTCCGCCGGGCATGCCAGGGAAGCAAGCGAGTGGTAGTAGGTCTCTGCAAGGAACTCCACGCAACCGGTGGCCGCGAGAGCCTTGAAGCTGTCAAGTACCTCCGGGGCGTAACGCTCGAACTGCTCGATAGCGGAACCGGAGATGGAGAAAGACACCTTGAATGCGTCACCGTGCTTCTTGATAAGGTCCAAAAGTATCTGATTCATAGGCAGATAGCACTTCTGGGCCACACGGCGCATTATTGAACGGTTGGCAAAGTCATCGTAGTAATGAGAATCCTTGCCGATATCAAAGAATCTGTACAATCTGAGTCTTACAGGCTGATGCACCTGAAAATAGAGACATATCTGTTTCTTTGCCATATCTTTACTTATTTACAACTGATTCATAAACCTTTTTAATTTTGGCTGCGGCGTTGTTCCACTTGAGGGTGTTGACCTCGTCGAAGCCTTCCCTTGCGGCGAACTTGGCCAGGGACGGGTACATCAGCAGGCCGTAAATCTTGTCTGCCATTGCATCCACATCCCAGAAGTCCACCTTGAAAGCGTAGCGGAGAACCTCTGCGGCACCGCTTTGCTTTGATATAACGGACGGGACACCGGTACGCATCGCCTCAAGCGGAGAGATTCCGAAGGGCTCGGATACCGACGGCATCACGTATACATCGGACAGGGCGAACATCTTCTGGACGTCGGCTCCACGGAGGAAGCCGGTGAAGTGGAAGCGGTCCGATATTCCCAGGCGGGCCACATGGAGGATGGCGCGGTTCATCATGTCTCCGCTGCCGGCCATTACAAAGCGTACGCCGGTGGTGCGCTTGAGCACCTTGGCTGCGGCCTCGATAAAGTATTCAGGGCCTTTCTGGAAGGTGATACGGCCAAGGAAGGTAACCACCTTGTCCTTTACGCCACGCTCTACCACGATGTCGTCGCGTCCGCTGAAGTCCACTGCATTGTGGACGGTTACAACCTTTGCCGGGTCTATTCCGTATTTGCTTATTACGATGTTCCTGGTAAGGTCGCTCACTGTAATCACGCGGTCTGCGGCAAGCATTCCGTTACGCTCTATCTCATAGACACGGGTGTCTATGTTGTCTGCGCTTCCGCGGTCGAACGATGTGGCATGGACATGTATTACGAGAGGCTTTCCGGTGAGCTGCTTTGCGGCGATGCCGGCATAATAGGTAAGCCAGTCGTGTGCGTGGATAACGTCGAACTCGTCCTTGTGATGAACGGCGATGGTGCCGCCTACCATAGCGTAGCGGGCCACCTCTTCCATAAGGTTGGAGCCGTATTTTCCGGAGAATTTATACTTCTGTCCGTAGAGGATACGGAAGTCCTTTTCCTGACGCTTGCGCTCTTCTTCTACAAGGTCGCTGAAGGAATCAGGGTCGCAATAAGGAACCATGTTGGAGCCGATGTGGACGAACTTCACCTTGTCCAGGAAGTCTGCGGTGAGGTCCTGGCGGACGTCTACCGGTACATCGCTGGCGTTGATGATGCGCGCTACGCTCTGGTCCTCGTCTCCGGATGCCGACGGCATCACGAATATGGTCTCTACTCCGTTGTAAGCCAGGCCTTTTACGATTCCGTAACAAGCCGTACCCAGACCACCTGCAATATGGGGAGGAAACTCCCAACCGAACATTAATACCCGCATTGTCTACTCCTCCTTGTATTTTTCAATAAGATAATCTATTCCAAGCAAAGCTGCGGTGCTCAGGGCCGACGAAATGGCGCCGTGGGGCTCGTGGGGCGGGTCTCCGTCGTAGAGCTCGGAGAATGCGCCTACTCCGTGGTTGCCAAGGTCTTCATAAAAGCCCTCGCAGAGCCACTCGGCCCGCTTTGTAAAGGCTGCACCGCGCATGCGGAAGGCCATCGCAATGTAAGGATAGAGCAGGGCGGGACGGGTGCAACCCTGGTGGTAAGCCAGGTCGCGGTCTGTCTGGGAGCCCTCGTAAACGCCGCGGTACTTGATGTCACGCGGGGAAAGAGTGCGGATACCGCGCCTTGTAACAAGCTCATTCTTAACTACTTCCATCACATGGCTCCAGACCTCGTCGTCTACCGGTGAGTACTGTACCCAGATTGCGTAAAGCTGGTTGGGACGTACGTCAAGGTTCTGGCCGTTGTTGTCTACGTAGTCTGCCAGGTACTTGCCCTGCGGATTCCAGAACATAGGCTGGAACGATGCGGCAGCGGCATCCCTGACGGGTACCCACTTGAGTACGAAGTCGCTGCGCAGTGACTTGTACCTGCACTCCATGTCAATTGCGAAACAGAGCATGTTGTACCAGAAGGCATTGGTCTCTACCTGGTATCCGGCGCGCTCCGTTACAGGGCGCCCGTCTATGTAGGCGTTCATCCAGGAAAGCGCAACGCCGTCCATCTGGGCCCAGAGAAGTCCGTTGGGCTGCAGGGACACTTCCTTGCGCACGCCGGGAGCGTAGCTTTCTATGATACCCTTTACGGTGTCTCCGTACTTGCGCCAAACCTTTCTGGCATCGGCACCGAACTCAATATATTCCTGGAGTACGGTTGCAAGGCGCAGGGGGGCCTCCACCTGTGTAGTGCGGCGGAAGAGGCGCTCCTGTTCATCGGCAATAAGATTGTCCAGGATTTCTTCGAATTCGCGGGTGGAACCGTTAGCGTAAAGCGTAAGACCGGGAAGGGCCTGCAAGGTCTCACGGAGCAGGCCGGTGTACATCCAGGAGAAGCCGGCCGTAATCTGGCTCTTGCCGTTACGGGTGCGCTTCAGGAGGTCCGCCTGCCTTACCAGCTGGTCATGATAACCGGTGATGGGGCCTATCTTTTCAATCGCCTTTTCGAAATTTGTCTTGAGCATCCTTGGAGATACTTCTTCTACGCCGGCGCTGAAGTAGATGCTTTCACCCTCCTTCAGCTCTACGGTGAATGTGCCGGGAACGAAGAGGTCCTCTTTGCATGCAAAGCCGCGGCGGAACTCGTCTGAATACGTGATTCCGTAGTACCAGAAGGGATTATAGACAAACTGCGCCTTGGCTGAACTCAACTGAAGGTTAAGGTCCGGGAAGCCCTCGTACATGTTGAATGCCGCTCCGCCGCGGATCTCCTTGTATCCGGTACGGGCAGCATCGTTGCGGCTTGTGAGCTCATGGAGGTTACGGAAGGCAAGGAAAGGCTTGAGCTGAAGCTCCACTGCGGACGGGGCCTGCCTGAGCTCGTATTTGATGATTACCTGGTCTTTGTCAGGAGACAGGAGTATACTCTTGGCAAAGACTATTTCACCTACCTTGTAAACTATCTCCGGGATAGGGTCTGCATCGAAGTCGACGATGTACTTGTGGCCGCGGGGGTCATAAACGTCCCCGTAGCAATGAATGCCCAGGTTGAACTGTTTTCCGCCGGCGACCAGGGACTCGTCAAGGGAAGACAGGAGCAGATACTTGCCGCCGCCAAAACGGTCTATAGGCACTGACAGCAAACCGTGGTAACGGCGGGTATTGCACGTTGCAATAGTGGTGTTGCAAATGGCGCCTGTCTTGTTCGCGCATATGATTTCCCTGCGGAGCGAATAAGACAAGTTAACCAGTTCGTGCTTGTTAAATTTCAAAAAAGCCATATATGTGCTAATATACTATACTTTGCAAAGGTACTAAAATATCACCACGTGACAAACAATTATTTTGCCTTAAACGATTCAGCATAAAAACTTTAACGTTTCAATGCCTTAAGCACAAAAGCGCACCTGGACGGAAGGTAGAGCTTAAGGGTGCATTCCGCTCCCTTATGTGCGTCGGGTGACGGCTCGGCTATGGAAATGTGCTTCTCTCCCGGCTTGATGCGCCCGAAGCCGTCGTACAGCTGATCATCGGACGAGAGTACAACCTCCCATGTGCCTCCGGGGGCGGGAAATCCGTAATCGGAATAAGAGCCCGAAGGGTTGAAGTTGAAGGCGAAGATATAGTCGCCGCGGCAGAAGATGAGTACGTTCTTCTGCTCGTCGGCCCTTAAAAGTTCGGGGGCCGATGCCAGCAGTCCGCTGCCGCCGACAAGGGATATCATCGACTTGTCAAAGTCCTGTAAATACTTGTATCTCAGGTAGTCAGGGCGGCTCAGGGACCAGAGTCTGCGGGCATGTTTGAAAGACCATCCGTTGCCTTCGCGCGGGAAATCTATCCACTCCGGATGCCCGAACTCATTGCCCATGAAGGTGAGGTATCCGCCGCCGCAGGTGGCCAGAGTCACAAGGCGGATCATCTTGTGGAGGGCCACTCCCCTGTCGACAATGAGCGACTGTGAACCCTTGTTCATGGAGAAGTACATCTCTTTGTCAATGAGGCGGAAAATAATGGTCTTATCACCTACAAGGGCCTGGTCATGGCATTCGGCGTAGCTGATGGTCTTTTCGTCGGCGCGCTTGTTGGTGAGCTCGTACCACATTTCACCGGGGCTCCACTGCTCGTCCGGTTTTTCTTTTATCCACTTAATCCAATGGTCTGCGATTCCCATGGCCATGCGATAGTCGAAGCCCACGCCGCCGTCCTTTATGGGGGCGGCCAGGCCGGCCATTCCGGATACGTCCTCTGCGATTGTAATCGCTCCGGGGTCAATCTCATGGACCAGGATATTTGCAAGGGCAAGGTATGTTACGGCATTGTCGTCCACACCTTTGTCAAAGTAAGAGGCGTATCCGTTAAAGTCTTTGCCAAGGCCGTGGTCCCAGTACAGCATACTGGTCACGCCGTCAAAGCGGAAGCCGTCCAGCCGGTATTCGTCCATCCAGAACTTGCAGTTGCTAAGAAGGAAGTACTTGGTCTCGTCCTTACCATAGTCAAAGCAGCGGGAGCCCCAGGCGGGATGCCTGCCCTGAGGGCCTTTGTAGAAGTAAATATCCTCGCGGCCGTCGAACATGCTAAGGCCTTCCGCCTCGTTGTCTACGCTGTGAGAATGGACTATATCCATGATTACAGCTATTCCAAGGCCGTGGGCCTCGTCCACCAGTTGCTTGAACTCTTCCGGGGTGCCGAACCTGGAGCTAAGTGCATAGAAATTAGACACTTGATAGCCGAAGGAGCCGTAATACGGATGCTCCTGCAGGGCCATGATCTGGATTGTATTGTATCCCAATTCCGCGATATGCGGCAGTACGTCACGGCGGAACTCGTCAAAGGTTGAAACCTTTTCCTCTTCCGAGCTCATGCCTATATGGCACTCGTAGATAAGCGGATTGGCAGGTTTTGCCGGTCTTGCGTTCTTCCACTGATACGGCTGAGGGTCCCAGACCTGGGCGCAGAATATCTTGGTCTCCGGGTCCTGGACGGCCCTTGTGCAATAGGCGGGAAGCCTTTCTCCGCCGCCCCCGGGCCACTCGATGAAGAGTTTATACAGTTCTCCGTGGCTGAGGAACATCGCGGGGAGCTTCAGTTCCCATGTGCCGCCGCCTGCGGGTTTGAGTTCGTAAGCCGATGTCCGCTTCCAGTTGTTGCCTTCGCAGATAAGGTAAATCCGGTTGGCATTGGGTGCCCACTCGCGAAAGACCCAGCCGCCGTCAGGCGTCCTGTGCAGGCCGTAAAAGAGGTGGTTGTTCATTACATCCGACAGTTTCTTTCCGCCGGCATAAGCCTCATAGGTGCTCAGAATCTGCTTTTTTCTCAGGTCTATGGCGTCCTTGAACGGGAGCAGCCACTGGTCGTTGTCGTATATCATAGTGAAACCTGTTTACTGTTCTTCAATCGTGTCCCTCAGGGAGCGCAAATACTCCCGGCAGTCCTTTACCAGGGTCTTAGACTCCCTGACCATTTTGCCGATGTCTTCTACCGGTGTTTCCGGATTCTGGGCATCAGCCGCCATCTTTTCCAGAGTGGCCATCGCCTTTGCGTAATCGAATTTCTCTTCCATAAACCAGATTTTTCCAAATATACGAAAATATTTGCGCAATTTATATCCATTTCTGATTTTTATTTATCTCCATATTGATCATCAAGCAGTTACGCATTGACAATCAGTGATGGCACTAAAAAATATTAACTTTCACTCGCAAAAATACCTCAGAGGGGCGAAGCTTGTACTGCGAATAATAACAACTGACATCATCGTAGTAATAGCTAACAACTTCATTAGTGTTAAAAATATTATTCCATTCCAATGACCATTCGGCTTTTTTGTACTTATAACTAAGCCCGGCCTTAGCAAAAATCTTAGAACGAGAAGAAGGCAAGCCGTTGTTATAGTAATGGTTGCACTCCGCAAAGACAGAAGCATTTTTAAAAGGGAAAACAGACACCGTAAACATCTGATGGAAGTCTTTAATAATAGACGTCTTAGTTCCGTCAATGATGCTACGTCCAATCTGTAGCTTTGCTTCATATGACAAGGATGCAGCCGTACAAAACATGGAGAACAGTGAAGGTGATACTTGAACAACATTGTATTCATAATCAACAACACGCCTCTGGTAAAGAGCTACTGATTTGCTACTGGAGGCTCGCGCATCCAGTTTCACTGTAGCGGAAAGAGGACGAACATCAGAACCTATCTGCAAATCCATCCACAATGTATGTGCAGAATTTCCGTATGGGATATCCGTTGCGCTGCACAAAATGCCAGAATAAGTCAAGCCTTGCAAAGTATTCCTGCGCGCAATCGAATACCCACCTGTCAGTGATGAGAAGAAAGAGGAAATAACGTCTTTGTAATGAATCCCAAAGCTTGAAGCGAAACGGCCGGTTCTTGGTAGTGTGGACCCGGAATTCCTAGTAAAAGTACGATATGACGACATCAAATAACCGGCAATATCGTTCTTTATATCCGACACTAACTGCTGATAAATAGCATCTACCCGATATGTAAATGAACGTTTCTTATATTCCACATACCCTCTTGGTGTTGGGAGGAAACGAGTATCGTCAGCCAGCCTTAATACATTGTTTCCGGACCTTTTAACATGAAGCAACTGACCCGATGCCTCAACATCAACTGTAAGGGAACGCTTCTTATAACGCAGCGCGCCTCCGGCATTGGCTCCCATATCATATCGGGCGATGTCGTTGGACAGAGAATCTGCCAATACGGGCATTCTGGCATCTCCTGAGAGGAAGCCGGACTTCAGTTTCTTTCTACTTATGAACGGGCGGCCAAACATTGATAAAGAAATATACCTCGACACTTTTATATTCCTGTAATATTTGACATCCACCACAATCTGGGAATAACTAACTTTCTGCACTCCGAAGACATCAAGATGTCTAAGATCCTCCAGCATAACAGGGGATACTTCCAAAGCATTATCCTGCGTGGAATACAGGAATTGCGAAGTCCACCTGTCAGCACCATTCATATAAGAAAATTTATTCTCGACAATAACCGAGGGCAGTTTTGCTTCTTGCGAAACCGAAGTCGATGCAACAATAGAAGCGTCCTGCTTATTCCACGCGATGTTCGCATCAGTCCTGTTACTGATATAACGGTCATTGTCATTCTTTTCGAAGGTTGCCGTACCAGACAGCTCCCTCCGGACAAACCGCGATGACAAGTCTTCAGCTATCAGAAGGTTTCCCCCCACCGGATCAATGATGGTCTGGCTGAAAAACCCTTCTTTCTTCTGATTGTCAGCAAGAAAACTAATATTGCTTGCAAGGGTAAAGCCCTTCCCTATAAGATGCAGGTCATTAAGTGAAACAAGATGAGTCCTGTTGAACATATAATGCTGGCGCTCCATAGTTGGAGGGCTTAGCACATCCAAGGAAAAGGGAGTAATCAGAGATGTAGCCGTAGCCCCATAGAATGATGTCACCTCTGCGGCTATATCGTGACCTGTGTTGTCATTCTTGTACATGAACAGATTTTGCTGCTTTTGCGTAAAGCGCATACCAATCAGCTCATTGCTGTACAAAAATGGAGACAGCCCGGCCCCCATCTGTGCCGTAAGGAAAAAAGCTCCGAGTGAGGATTTCCGCAGTTTAAGGTTAATGGCAGCATTGGGTGGAACCTCCATTCCTTTTAAGACCCTGATAGGTTGATGGTTTTCAAGGACTTGTACCGATGCCACCACTGACGGGTCAATATTTTTGGTGGCAAGGCCGTATTTCCCCTGCAAAAGGTCGAGCCCTTCTATATAAAACTTGTTAATTGGCTTGTTCTGATAGTAGATTTCACCATCTGGCGCCACCTTAATACCTGGAATCCTTTTCAAAACTTCACCAATGTTTCGGTCGTCTGACATGGCAAAACTGGCAACGTTAAAGTTTAGCGTATCGCTACGCATACTTGTTTTAGGTGCCTGAATTCTTGCCTCCTTAATAACCTGTTTCTTCTCCTTGACAATGATTATCACCGAATCGTCTCCGGGGGCTGTGGTTATGGTTACTGTCTCCGTCATCATAGAACTGACAGTAAGTATTACTGACTCCGGCCGACCCTTTACATTAAGATGGAATTCACCATTTTCATCTGTCAAACAATACCCTATAATCATGCCAGAAACATCCATTTTGGCACTTACAACAACGCCTGCGGCCGGTTCACCCTTATCTTCCAACAGAACGGTACCAGAAATTTGAGTTGTCTCTTGAGCCTTGAGATTCAAAGCAGAAAGGAAGAGGGCGCAGACAAGCAATAATGTAGCACAACGTTGCATTATCGCCCCTCCTTCTCCATTTCAATAAAAGTGTACGGATTCGACTCTACAAATATTACCTCACCTTGATAGAAAAAAGATCCGATTCTTACGCTCCTCGCCTTATCTGCCAACTTGCAGAAATAATCAAACTCCACTCGTTCCAAATCATCATTCATCGTAATTACAGCATTCTCCGGCATTTCCACGCCTATCGCCTCGAATTGGACAAGGCTCTCTGCATCTTCTGCTTTCAGAATCAGGCCAGGCAGGCTGCCAAGTTTCCACGGTCCACACGGGATGGGTATTTCCATAGAAAACCACGCAGTATAATCTCTTCCAGAATAATGAGCCACGGCCTTTGAGCAAACATAATTCAAAACTGTATCCTGCCCCTCCTGAAAAGTCCAGGCATTCTCGAACCTAATACCCTTTTGGACGCACTCTTTGTTTATAATATCGTAGAGGCAAGAGATCGCGGCCCCTGTTTTTCGGTCGGTGTAGAGGACGACCGGCTCGCCTCCGTAGTTCTCCATGTAATCCTCGCCAGCATCTTTTTTTTCCAATACAGATGAAAGAGGAACAGGTTTTACCGAAAAAGGCTTTGTTGCAAGCCGGGACCGCTTTCTGTTATTTGCAAACCAAGCAGCACGCCGGTTGTCATACCGTGTATTGCAAAATACCGACCACCGCTGTCCAATAGCTAGAGTTAGAGTATCATTCAAAGTTTCATGCTGCTTCGTCGCATTATTAATGACCACCTGTGTACGTCTATACTGTACAATCACCTGAACCGAATCAACGACATAGTCTGCAGAGGCTTTGTAATAGCCATAAGCCTCTACCTTCCGGCCATCCCTCTGTGCAAACCCCGAAAACCAGCTAGCCACAACTAAAAAAATTATTATCAAAATTTGTTTCATACTTTTAAGTTGTTTTGAGATATGCAAAGTTAAGAAGGCATATTGGAAATATCACAAAAACGGCCGCCCTATTTTCTTACAGAAGCCATTTCATAATCCACTAATTTACAATGTATTACAAAGAAAAGTTAGCGTTGCAAGATTTAAAAATCTTACAGAGACGTGGAGGGGCCTTCGCGAACAGGTTTGAAGCCGAACATCTGCATATACTCTTTCTTATATGGTGAATCCAGATTGCTAATCCTCTCTTTCAAACGATTCCTCCTTGTATATACATTGTTAGATGAAATTCCAAGAATAGCACCGATTATATTAGGCTTGAAGCCGATAATATTATAGCATATAAAACGACTCTCCGCTTTGTCTACCGTCCCCAAATCAGATTTCAGATGTTTTACAATATCATTAAAATCTTTATTAATCTGTGCCTCGAATTTTGCATGGAACTTGTCATCATCAGAGGCAAAGGCGACCAACCTTTCAACTCTCTTGTAAATAATCTCCTTTTGGTCGGTTCGGTCCTTGGCTAATAGATATGCATCGCATAAGTCTCCAATAGCAGAGAATTTCTCCTTGTGTGCAGATACAACAGACATACGCAGAGCCTCCAGCTTTTGTTCAAAAACGAGCTGTTTCTTTTGGCGATTGTGCCTATAGAACAGGAAAATGGCCAATAATATCAGAATAATCAGCGAAAAAACTGAAACTATTTTCAATCTCAATATTTGAGCATCTCTTTCTATGTCCGCAGCTGTTGCCTTGTAATGTTCCTTAAGTGCTTCTTCGACCGTATTGGATAAAATATCATCAACATGTTTTGTGTTCAATGTATAAGACTGAATGAAATAATCAAGAGCCTTGGAATAATTCTTCCTCGCCTGTTCAATCATTGCCCTGAAGAATAGTATCCCTTCTGTAGGTTCATCCAAGGAGTCAAAATATTTCTCAATTGAACGGCATGTCTGCTCGTCTCCGGTTAAAATTGAAGCATAAGCATAAACGCCATAGTCCAGGGTTGAAAAAGGTTGCTTATATTTGTAGGCCAAATCATTCAGTAGACTTAAAGCAGCCGCGCCATCCTGATTAGGCATAACTACCTTCATCCGTGCATAGTTAGGCAGAAATACAGACATAGCCACGGTGTCATAAGCAGCTTTTTGTATCCCGATCTTGAATAAAGAATCTGCCTTTGCCCAGCTCTGCATGCTGTAATATACGATTGCCTTACGACCAATGGAAAGGTCTAGATTTCTCTTATTGCCAGCTCTTTCAAAAGCGCGGATACACTTTTCTACACATTCCAATTCACGTTCATTATTCTTTGTTTTATTGTACAAACTTGCAAGTCCTGAATACAAGAGCCCTTCTGCCTCTGGATCTGCTGCTATTTGAACCTCTTTTTCTGCGATGGAATATGCTATTGCCGCTTGCCTAATATCTTTTGCATTAGCATATATCCTGCCGGAGTAATAATAGGTCTTGAGTTTTTCACGGGCCGACCCATGCTTGCTATAATATTTTACAGCAGGTTCTATGACCGCAACGTCTGTAGTGTCTATATAATTTTTATCCAAAGCCATTGCATACAACAGGGAATATCTTGCTCGGATTGATTCAGAATCAAGTAACAAAGTATCAATAGACCTTATTATAGCAAGGGCACTATCCGGGCGGTCTTGGATTACCGATTCGGCCACATCAAGTTTTTCCAACAAGGCATTGTCGGAACACGATAGTACACATATTGCAAAAATTACCGAAGCTACAATTCCTGATATCTTCATATATTTATGCATTTATGTCATGGCCTTTTTTCCACCGAATCTACAGTGCAGTGAAGACGGCCGTCAGGGAAGGCGACAGAGATTTTGTCCCCCTTGCGGGTGCCTTTGGCCGATGTCATTTTGACTCCAGCGGCGTCTGTTACAAGGGAATAGCCTTTTTTGAGGATTTCCGACGGGTCCGATGACGCTATCTTTACTTCCAGAAGGCCCAGGTGGGCTTCTTCGTTGGCAAGGCGGCCGAGCGCGGCAGTTTTAACGGCCGTGAGGGCCGCCTGCAGGCGCAGTTCCATGCCGGTCACACGCGCGGTGAAGGCAGTTTTAAGGGCTGCTTCCAGAGTGCTTATACGCTGGTCTTCAGAGATGTAGCAGTCCAGGAAAAGGTCTGCCAGGGCCGTGGGGGTTTTTACGAAGGTGTTTGCAACCATATCAGCCACATGATAATCCCTTTCATGGCCGATGGCGGTAAATACCGGAACGGTACACCGGGCTATGGTGGCGGCAAGGTCGTAGTCGTCAAAGCAGGCAAGGTCCAGGTCTGAGCCGCCGCCCCTGAGGATTAAAATGGCATCGAAGGGCTCCGCCGCGTTTTCCGCAATTGTGAGGGCTTCAATTATTGACGCCGGGGCGTTTTCTCCCTGCATCGTGGCCTCCAGAAGAACCACTTCAAAGCGGAAGCCGTAGGGGTTCTGGTTCAGGTGCTTCCTGAAGTCTCCCAAACCGGCGGCTGTAGCGGCAGAAATAACGGCCAGACGGTACGGCAAAAGCGGCAGGCAGAGCTCTTTCTGAAGGTCCATAAGACCTTCTTTTTCCAGGCGCTCTATGGTTTCCCTCCGCTGCTGCTCCGCCTTTCCCAAGGTGAATGAGGCGTTGATGTCTTCTATTGTAAGCAGGAAACCCCAGACCTCATTGTACGACACTTTTACCAGCGCCAGGATTTCCATGCCGGCCGCCAGGGTAGAGCCCGTAGCATCGCAGAAGTCCCTGGCCACCTGGCTGTACCTTGAGCGCCAGATGGCCGCCCTGGCCTTGGCTACTACTGCGCCGTTCTCACCTTGGGACAGTTCCAGATAGCAGTGCCCGTTGCTTTTTACGGATATGCTTGCAATCTCTGCCTTTACCCACACGGACTCAGGAAAGGCCAGGCTTACCGCCTCTGCGGTCATTTCCTGCAAAGTAAGCAAGTCCAAGTATTGTCCGGGCAGAATAGACATGGCTATCTTGCTTTTCTGGTTGTGATTACAACCGCGCCGTTGGTTCCGTTGGCTCCCAAAGAGAAGGCTCTGGGTCCCTTGACGATTTCTATCTTCTCTACGTCTACGGTATTAACTCCGTCAAAGTCCCTGACTTCCATTCCATCCAGGATCAGTACGGGACTGAGCGGTCCTGTAATGGTGTTGACGCCTCTTATACGGATTAGGTAAGAGGTTCCGCCGTCTTTGGTTACGCTTATGCTGGGGAACTTCGCCTTTATGTACTCATACACGTTTTCATAGCGTACAGCCTCGTCCGGCTGCACCATTACAACGTCTCCGTTGCTGCCGCGACGCTCTTCCAGGCTCTTGAAGAAGGGTTTTCCGCAGGAAACCGCCAGCAGCGCCGCAAGCAATATAATTACAATCTTTTTCATACCTTACAAATATAATATTTTTCATACCTTACAAATATAATAAAAAAAACCGCCAGACTGGCGGTTTTAAAAAAAATATTAATCACGCTTAGGCGATGCCGGCGAAGCCCATGAAGGCCATGGCAAGGATGCCCACGGTGATAAGCGCGATAGGAATACCCTTGAAAGCCTTGGGAACATCGTTCAGGGCAAGGTGCTCACGGAGTCCTGCGAACAGGATCATTGCAAGGCCGTAACCCAGGGAAGTAGCGAAGGCATAAATAAGAGCTTCTCCCAGGCCCAGCATCTTGGTAACACCGCCGAAGGTAACTTCCTTGGTAACGGTGATAGCCACACCCAGAACGGCGCAGTTGGTAGTGATAAGCGGCAGGAAGATACCCAGGGCCTGATAAAGGACCGGGCTGATCTTCTTGAGCACAATCTCCACCATCTGGACCAAAGCCGCAATCACAAGGATAAAGGCGATGGTCTGGAGGAACTCCAGCTGGTTGGGAACAAGCAGGTACTGGTTCAAAAGATAAGTAACCAATGTTGCCAGGGTAATAACGAAGGCAACCGCAGCAGCCATACCGGAAGCGGTAGAAAGCTTGTTGGATACTCCAAGATAAGGGCAGATACCAAGGAACTGCGCAAGTACAATATTGTTTACAAATATTGCAGAAATGATAATCAACAGAATTTCCATAATATATCCTCCTTATTTCTTGGCCAGGAATTTATTGAACAGAACCATGAGGTAACCCAGGCAAAGGAATGCGCCGGGAGCCATCACGAATGCCAGCATACCGTCTCCGGTTCCGGGAATCTTCCAACCGAAAACTGAAAGGCTTCCGAGAATCTCGCGGACAGCACCAAGCACCGTCAGGGAGCATGTAAAGCCAAGACCTACGCCAAGGCCGTCCAAAGCGGAATCAAATACACTGTTCTTGTTGGCGAAAGCCTCTGCGCGGCCAAGCACGATACAGTTAACTACGATAAGCGGGATGAAAAGACCCAGGGTAGCGTAGATATCCGGAACGAAGGCCTGCATAAGGAACTGAAGCACAGTCACAAAGGTTGCAATCACAACGATGTATACAGGGATGTGAACCTTGTCCGGGACAGCCGGTGCAAGGGCCGATATCGCCATGTTGGAAAGCACCAGCACGAACAGGGTTGCCAGACCCATGCTGAGTCCGTTCATTGCCGATGTGGTAGTGGCCAGCGTAGGGCACATACCAAGCAGCAGTACAAAGGTAGGGTTGTCTTTAACCAGACCTTTGGTTACAAGTCCAAATTTACTCATTTTCTACCTCCTGTTCTACATTGTTAATCTGGTCAAAAGCGGCCAGGGCGTTGGAAACGGCAAGGGTGTAAGCCTTTGAGGTGATGGTAGAAGCCGTGATGGCATCGATACCGTCCTTATTGGGCTTCTGGACCTCAAGCTTGGTCTTGGAAAGATCCAGACCCTTCCACTGGGACATGAACTTCTCGTCAGAGGTACACTTGGCACCAAGACCCGGAGTCTCTGAGTGAGAAAGTACGGAAGTATTAAGGATAAGTTTCCTGTCAACGGAAATACCGACCATAAGGGTAAGAGGGCCGCCGAATCCGGTAACAGTTGACTTGATTGCATATGCAACCGGCTGGCCGTCAGCCACCTGGGTAAAGTACTCGTAAGTTTTGTCGGCAACCACTACAGTCTGCACATCGGTAAGAATCTCTGTCCCCTCCTTGATACCGGAATTGTCGGCGTTTCTAAGAAGTACCTGTCCGATAGCGTCCTGGAGAATCTTTGCATTAGTCTGGTCGATAGGCTCCTTGGTAAGGGCGTAAACGCCGCCAAGGATTGCAGAGCAGAAAAGGCAGGTGCCGAAGAGGCACAATACCATGTTTTTAAGATTAGATTTTGCTGCCATACTTATGCCCTCCCGTATTTTTTCTGATGGAACCAGTTGTTAAGAAGAGGAACCGTCGCGTTCATGATAAGGATTGCGAATGACATACCCTCCGGGTAAGAGCCGAAGTAACGGATCATCATCGTAATGAAACCAATGCCGATACCGAAGATGATACCGCCCTTGATACTCATAGGAGAAGTTACATAATCAGTAGCCATGAAGCAGGAGCCAAGGATCATACCACCGGTAAGGAGGTTGAATACAGGGCCTGTGAACTGCTCCGGAGCGGCCAGTGAGAATATAAGTGATACAAGGGCTACGGTTGCCCAGATGCTAAGGGTGATGTAAGGACGAACAACCTTACGGAGCAGCAGGTAGCCGAAGCCAAGCAGCAGGGCAAGTGCGGAAATCTCACCTGCAGAGCCGCCGATGTTGGCAAAAATCATATCGGACCAGTTGTACTGGGCGGTAAGGTCAGAAAGCTGGGCGCCGCCAAGCAGCCCCTCTTTAATTGCACCCAAAGGGGTTGCGCCGGAGACAGCATCTGCACCGAAGAGACCGCCGGGAATCTTCCAGTCGGTCATGTATGTCGGGAAGGACACCAAAAGGAAAACACGGCCAACAAGGGCAGGGTTGAACACATTCTGTCCAAGACCGCCGAAGGTCATCTTTGCAACACCGATAGCCACAACGGCTCCTATGAATACCACCCACCAGGGGGTAGAAGAAGGAAGGTTGAGCGCCAGCAGAAGACCGGTAACAACAGCGGACCAGTCGCCTACGGTGCAATCCTTCTTAAGCATATATTTGGTAATAAGGTACTCTAGCACAAGGCAGGAAGCGATACTGGTTCCAAGTACAACCAGCTCACCGATGCCGTAAAATACTACGGAAACGATGGCGGCGGGAAGAAGAGCCAGTACCACGTCACGCATCAGGCTTTTGGTGCTGACCGAAGCGTGGATGTGCGGGGAAGGTGATACCAATAATTTACTCATATTATTGTCTTTTAATTATTTACTTCTTAGCTGCAGCACGTGCCTTGATAACGCCCATTACCTGAGCCTTGGACTGACGGATCACGTCCAGCAGAGGAATGTTTGCAGGGCAGCTGTACAAGCAGCATCCACACTCGATACAATCCTGGACCGCATTCTTTTCAAGCTCGTCCAGCATTCCGCCGGCACGGCTCAGACGGTTCAGGAGGAAAGGTTCCAGGCCCATAGGGCAGGCCTCGGCGCACTTGCCGCAACGGATGCAGTTGCCCTCTTTTCCGCGGGCGGTCTGTTTTGCGGTAAGGAACAGAAGGGCCGATGTACCCTTGAGCGTAGCAGCATCCAGGTTGGCGATAGCCTTACCCATCATAGGGCCGCCGCTGATAACCTTTACTGCATCGGCCGGCATACCACCCAGATAATCAATAATATATTTAAGAGGAGTTCCTACGCGAACCAGGAGGTTTGCCTGCTTGGGGAAACACTCGCCGGTTACGGTTACGGAATTTTCCACAATAGGCTTGTTCTTCTGGACAGCATCGTAAACTGCAAGCGCGGTGGCAACATTCTGCACAACGGCGCCAACATCGATAGGCAGGCCGCCGGAAGCAACCTGACGGTGCATAACGGCGTCAATAAGCTGCTTTTCACCACCTTCCGGATACTTCTTCATAAGGCTGAGTACAGAGATTCCGGCATACTTTGAAGAGAGCTTGCGAAGATTTGCAAGCACCTCATTCATATGTTTTATAGCCTCCGGCTTATTGTCTTCTATGGCGATGGTAGCCTTGTCCACTCCAAGGATGTTCTTGATGATTGCGGTACCGATGGCCACCTGCTCTCCCTTTTCAAGAAGGGTACGGAAGTCCGATGTCAGATAGGGCTCGCACTCGCAACCGTTGATGATAAGCATGTCACACTTCTTTCCGGGAGGAGGAGTAAGCTTCACATGTGTGGGGAAGGTTGCTCCGCCAAGGCCTACAATACCGGCAGCCTTGATTTTGTCAAGGCAGGATTTTGCATCGTCCGGGAAGTCCGTGATAAGGGTGTCTGTGGTGTCGATTCCTTCCATCCACTCGTCGCCTTGGGCGGCAATTTCTATGCACATCTGGGGGTTGCCGGCCAGGTCCTTGCGGGGAGCGATGCTCTTTACGGTACCTGATACGGAAGAATGGATGAATGCGGAAACGAAGCCTCCGGGTTCAGCTACGGGCTGGCCGACTTTTACTTTGTCGCCGACGGCGACAATAGGCTTTGCAGGAGCGCCGATATGCTGTCCAAGGTGAATGTAAACGGTCTCCGGGATAGGCAGAACCTCTATTTTGCACTCGCGGGAGATTTTATTGTCTGCGGGGTGAACGCCACCTATTGAAAATGTTCTTCTTGACATATTAAGCCTCCTTCTTTACTTCGGGTTCAACCTTTGCCGGGGCTGCTGCAGCTGCCTTTGCAGCTTCTGCGGCCTTGGCGTTACGCTCTTTGATGCGGGTCTTAATTGCCTCTTTGTCAAGCGGCTTGGGAAAGTTCACTCCATGGATTGCTCCGGTGGGGCACATGGCCTCGCACTCACGGCAAAGCTTGCACTTGGAAGCATCGATGTAAGCCACGTTGTTCTCAAATACGATAGCACCGTGCTGGCAGGTCTTGAAGCAGATTCCGCAGCCGATGCAGGCGTTTGCACAAGCCTGCTTAACTGAAGGACCTTTGTCCTTGTTTACGCAGGATACATACATGCGCATGCCGCGGGGACCCTTGGGCCTGAGCTCGATGATAGCCTTGGGGCAAGCCTTTGCGCAGGCGCCGCAGGCGGTACATTTCTCCTGGTCAACCACGGGAAGACCGGTAGCGGAATCCATGGAGATAGCGCCGAACTGGCAGGCTGCCACGCAGTCTCCGCAGCCCAGGCAGCCGAAGCTGCATCCGGTATCTCCGCTGTACAGGGCGGCCTTTACGCGGCACGAAGCATATCCGTCGTAATCGTTGATGCGGGGACGGGCCTCACAGGTACCGTTACAGCGGACTACTGCTACCATCGGGGCTTTTTCCTTAACTTCATAACCCAGGATGGCAGCAACTTTCTTCATCACCTCGTTTCCGCCTACCGGACAATAATTGTTGTCCAGGTTGGGGGCCTTTACGGCAGCATCGGCAAAAGCGCGGCATCCCGCGAATCCGCATCCGCCACAGTTGGCTCCGGGCATCACCTTCTCTACCTCGTCTATACGGGGGTCCTCAACCACTTTGAAGCGCTCTGCCACAAAGTAGAGGACTACGGCAAGCACAAGGCCCAGAAGAGCGATGATAGCGATTGTCCAAATGATTGTTGTTGACATAGTTATAGTTAATTTATTATCTTTTCAATTGTAAATGCATAGCCGCCGGCGATCTTGTCCCGGAGCAGGTAAACAAGCAGGTACCAGAGAGCTATCGCCGCTATTCCGGCAAGGCCTGCAACAAGCTCTGAGACACCGCAGTAGCAAAGGGCCACGGTAATCCCAAGAACTACAAACAGCGGAACGGCATAAGCCAGAACCACTGCTCTCATTCCCATTGAGCGGCGAAGCATCACGTTCACTTCTTCTCCGGGGGCGAAGGCTGCGCTGCTTTGTACGAACACTTCCTTCTTCTTTGAGTCCGATGCGCTGCAAAGTCCTGCGGCGTGACAGGCGGAGCAGGCAGACTGGGATATGATTTCCACTTTTACCGTGCCGCCTTCCGCGGAAATTACCTTGCCCTTATGTGATACCTCTCCGTCCATCTTACATTATACCGGGAAAATCATCCGACGGTGTGTTCATTCCGGAGGCATAAACTGCCTGCGAAGCCAAAGTCTGGTCCATCTCCACAAAGCGGATCTGCTCGCTCTTGAAGAGCATGTCGATTTCTCCGGTTTCTCCGTTACGGTGTTTTGCTATGATAATCTGGGTGGTTTCCTTGCCGTTTTCCGTCTCTGACAGGCCAAGGTAGTCCGGGCGGTGCACGAAGATTACCATGTCCGCATCCTGCTCAATGGCTCCGGATTCACGGAGGTCGCTGAGCTGGGGCTTGCCGGTGCCACCGGTACGCTGAACGGCGTTACGGGAAAGCTGAGACAGGGCAATGATAGGCACGTTGAGCTCCTTTGCCGTACCCTTGAGCATACGGGAAATGGCAGCCACTTCCTGTTCGCGCATGCCGCGGAGCTCCGGCGGGCCCTGCATAAGCTGCAGGTAGTCCACAATGACCAGACGGACTTTCTTGCTTTTTACAAGGCGTTTAACCTTTGTGCGGAACTCCATGATGGGGAGACTGGGGGTGTCGTCCACGTACAGGGGCGCCTTTGAGAGGGCCTTGATCTTGAATTCGAGCTGCTCCCATTCACGGTCTTCCATCTTTGAGCCGCCTTTGATTTTGTCTGCGGGCAGGCCGGATTCCGATGTCATAAGACGCTTGGCCAGCTGGATTGCAGGCATTTCAAGGGAGAATACCGCTACCGGCATATTGTGGTCTACTGCCGCGTTGCGGGCGATATTGAGGGCGAATGCCGTTTTACCCACAGAAGGACGGGCGGCCAGGATAATGAGGTCCGACGGCTGCCAGCCCATGGTGATTTTGTCGATGGAGGGGTATCCGGATGGAACGCCGCTAAGGCCGGTCTGGCTTTGCATCTTCTCTACGTCGTCCATTGCCACCTTGATGACGGAGCCTATCTCCTGGACGTCATTGCGGACGCTGTTCTGGATGGCGTCGAAGATTTTGGACTGGGCGGAGTCTATGAGGTAGTCCACATCTATGGACTCGTCGTAAGCGGTCTTAAGGATGCCGAACGATGCGGTAATAAGGTCTCTCTGGATGGTCTTCTGTTTGAGCACTTTGATGTAGTACTCTATGTGGGCGGCGGCACCGATTTTCTGGCTGAGTGCAGCCAGGAAGGGTGCTCCGCCGACGGCCTCCAGGTTGCCCTTGGCTTTGAGTTTCTGGGAAACTGTCAGGAGGTCCGGGGAGATGTGTTCGTTTACAAGGCTTACGATTGCCTCGAAGACCATTCTGTTGCGTGGATCGTAGAAGCAGGAGGGTGTGAGTTCCTCCATGGCCTCGTCTACCACGCTGGGTTCAATGAGCAAAGCACCCAGTACAGCCTCCTCAAAATCCAAGGCCTGAGGCGGTTTGTTTCCCATCTCAAGGCCCAGATTCTCCAGGTTTACTTCCTGTGGTTTGCGTTTGTTACCGGATGCCGGCATAGCTTCCTACTGTCTTATTTGTCCATTTCGGGGCTTACGATAATCCTTCCGCAGTGCTCGCAGATGACGAGCTTATTCATGGAGGCGATATCGATGAGGCGCTGGGGGATTATTGTGTTGAAGCAACCGCCGCAGGCGTTTTCGTTGAATACGCTTACTACTGCAAGGTGGTTGTGGACGCTGGCACGGATGCGCTCGTATGCGCTCATTGTCCTTTCGTCTATCTTTTCTGCCAGGGCTTCGCGCTTTGTCTTGAGGGCTTTTTCCTCGTCTACGGTTGTCTTGGCGATTCCGTCCAGTTCTTCTTTCTTGATGCGGAGGTCTTCTGCGCGGACTTCTGCTTTCTGCTCGAGTTCTGCGATGGCGTCTTTGTTCTCTGCTATCTTGATTTTTGCTTCGCCTACGAATTTGTCTGCGATTTGCTTTTCAAGGTCCAGGTTCTCGATTTCTTTCTCTATTGAGTCGTATTCGCGGCTGTTCTGGATCTGGTTAAGCTGTGCGCGGTACTTTGCGGCTGCGTCTTCGCTGGAGGCTGCTTTCTCCTTGTTTTCTGCGATGGAGAGGTTGAGTCCTGCGTTGAGTTCGTTGATCTTGGCGATTTTGGCCTTTATTGCTGCGATTTCTTCTTCAAGGGCCTTGACTTCTTCGGGGAGCTCGCCGCGGCGGTTCATGATTTTGTCGATGGCGACATCGGCCTTCTGAAGATCATAGAGTACCCTGAGCTTCTCTTCTACGGAGAGTTCGGAGTCTGCGAAGTTCTTCTGGATGGATACGAATGTCTCCCTCTGGTCTACCGGGGTTGCTACTTTCTTGGTTTTTTTTGTTGCCATATTTTGAGTTATATTTTTGTCTTTCTGGTTAATGCCTATTCCATCAAGAAATGCAAAGGTAGCAATATTTTCCGGAATTCTTTCTATTACATAGAAATTTATTCCTTTGACAGCAACCCTCAGTCCATTCTGACAGATGTTCTCAGCATACAGAAACTCTCACCGT
>OMVB01000034.1 GCA_900314395.1 uncultured Prevotellaceae bacterium
GCAATACCTTTAAAGCCCAAAACAACCCCCAAACCGGGCGACTGGAAACAAACGGTCATTACAAGCAAAATAATTGGTCCACAAAGACCGTAGACCAACAGAAAAAGGAATAATCTATTTGTACCTGAGCGACATAGACCCTTATAATCGGAGCGAATGGTACAAATAGATTTTCCGTTCATGGAAAGAGATTTCTCGACTCGCTACGCTCGCTCGAAATGACAACAAAGAGCGCTCGCTCGAAATGACAGAGAGAAGTCGCTCGAAATGACAAGGAAAGGGCAATATCTTGTCTTATGGGAGAATTTTGTTATATTTGCAGGATTGTACGCGTGCGACGCGAAGTATGGTAGAGAACCTGAAGAAAAACAAGAAAAACATATATGACATCCAAAGAAATCAGACAGAAGTTCCTGGACTTCTTTGCATCAAAGGGCCATACAGTGGTGCCCTCAGCACCCATGGTAATAAAGAACGACCCTACGTTAATGTTCACCAACGCCGGAATGAACCAATTCAAGGACTACTTCCTGGGCAACAGCGCAGCTCCATTCAAGAGAGCCACCGACTCTCAGAAATGCCTTCGCGTAAGCGGAAAACACAATGACCTTGAAGCAGTAGGCCATGACGGCAGGCACCACACCATGTTCGAAATGCTGGGCAACTGGAGCTTCGGTGAATACTTCAAGACAGAAGCCATCGACTGGGCCTGGGAACTCCTCACAGAAGTCTACAAAATAGACAAAAACCTCCTTTACGCCACAGTATTCGAGGGCAGCAAAGAAGACGGCACCTCTTTGGATGAAGAAGCAAAGGCCGCCTGGCTTAAGCACATGAGTGCGGACCACGTAATCCTTGGCAACAAACATGACAACTTCTGGGAAATGGGAGATACCGGCCCCTGCGGCCCCTCAAGCGAAATCCACATTGACCTTCGCGACGCAGCCGCCCGCGCCGCCATCCCCGGTGCCAGCCTGGTAAATACAGACAACGACGATGTCATCGAAATCTGGAACCTTGTTTTCATGCAGTACAACCGCAAGGCAGACGGCCATCTTGAGCCGCTCCCCTCTAAGAACATCGACACAGGAATGGGCTTCGAGCGTCTTTGCATGGTACTCCAGGGCAAGAAGAGCAACTACGAGACCGATGTCTTCAGCGGCCTGATAGGCGAGCTGGAGAACCTCTCCGGACACAAATACGGCAAAGAAAGCGACAAAGTGGACGTAGCAATGAGAGTATGTGCAGACCACATCCGCGCCATAGCCTTCTCCATTGCCGACGGCCAGCTGCCCTCCAACGTGAAAGCCGGCTACGTCATACGCCGAATCCTGCGCCGCGCCGTCCGCTACGGCTACACCTTCCTGGGCTTTGACAAACCCTTCCTCTGCCTTCTGATTGACCGCCTCTGCGCCGATATGGGAGAAGCCTACCCTGAACTCACAGCGCAGAAAAAACTCATAGAAAGCGTTATCAGGGAAGAAGAAAACGCCTTCCTGCGCACCCTGGACCGCGGAATCCGCATGTTGGACGACCTCATGTCCAAGAGCGAAGGTACAATCTCCGGAACAGACGCCTTCACCCTTTACGACACCTACGGATTCCCCATCGACCTTACAGAACTCATCGCAGCGGAAAAGAACTTCAAGGTAGATCTTGACGGCTTCGCCGCAGAAATGGAGAAACAGAAGAACCGCGCCCGCAATGCCACCGCAAACGAGTTCGGAGACTGGACAGAGTTCGGCGGAGCAGACGCAGAAGTCACCTTTACCGGATACGACACCCTTGAAGAGCAAGGCTGCCGCTTGCTCAGGCACAGGACAGTAAAGCAGAAGAATAAGGAACTCCTCCAGCTGGTCTTCGACCGCACTCCATTCTATGCAGAAATGGGCGGCCAGGTAGGCGACACCGGCACGGCCGTATCGGCATCAGGAGAAGAAATCAAGATTCTGAATACCGTAAAAGAGAACAACCTTACCATCCATATCGCAGACCGCATCCCGCAGGACTGCGAGGGCCCTTTCACCCTTAAGGTAGACGCCGGACGCCGCGCAAAAATTACGGCAAACCACACCGCAACCCACCTTATGGACCAGGCCCTGAGGGAAGTGCTTGGCACACATGTAGAGCAGAAAGGCTCCTTCGTATGCCCGGACTACCTGCGCTTTGACTTCTCCCACTTCTCCAAGATGACCGACGAGGAAATTGAGGCCGTGGAGAAGAGGGTTAACCAGCTGATACGCAGCAATTTCCCCCTGCAGGAAAAACGCGATGCCACCATGGTGGAAGCCAACGCAATGGGCGCACTCGCACTCTTCGGGGAGAAATACGGAGACCGCGTAAGAGTCGTTAAATTCGGTCCTTCCGCAGAGCTTTGCGGCGGAACCCACGCAAGCGCAACGGGCAACATCGGCTTCTTCAAAATAGTATCGGAAGGAGCGGTGGCCGCAGGTGTCCGCCGTATAGAGGCCGTAACCGGGGAAGCAGCAGAAAGCCTTGTAAGGACGCTACAGAACACCCTTCAGTCTGCAAAAGCCTTCTTTAACAACGCACCGGACCTTACCGGAGCCATCCATAAACTCATCGAGGAAAACTCCGGCTTCAAAAAAGAGATAGAGGAATTCATGGCGGAAAAGACCTCGCAGCTGGCCCGGAAGCTTATGGAAACCGCAGAACAGGCGGGCGACATCAAACTTATCCGGTTCGAGCTTTCCATGGACCCCGCAATGGTCAGGAACGCCGCCACACTGCTGCAGAAAGACCTTGCCGGGACCGCACTCGTGGGCGCTTACTCATGGGATGAAAAGCCTCAGCTGGTACTCATGTACTCCAAGGACCTTGTAGACAAGGGCCGCAACGCAGGCAAGGACATCCGCGAAGCCGCCAAATTCATTCAGGGCGGTGGCGGCGGACAGCCCGGCCTTGCCACGGCCGGCGGCAAGAATGTTGCAGGTCTCAAGGATGCAATGGAAGCACTTGTAAACATCGTCAAAGGATAGGCATCGGCATTAATGAAAAAGCTGGACCTCTTCATACTCAAATCTTTTATCGGGCCGTTCTTCGCCCTGCTGTTCATCGTACTCTTCATACTGATGATGCAGTTCCTGTGGCTGTACATAGACGAGCTGGTAGGCAAAGGCCTGGGTATAGGGGTCATAATGGAATTCATGGCTTGGGGCGGGGCAACGTTGCTGCCGCTCTCACTGCCTCTGGCAACGCTCCTGGCGTCTGTAATGACGTTGGGGCAGATGTCGGAGAACAACGAGCTCATAGCCATGAAGTCATCCGGCATATCCCTCCGAAGGGTGATGACCCCGCTTGTTATAGCATCAGCCTTAATCAGCGTGGGAGCCTTCTTCGCGGCAAACGACCTTGTACCGCTGGCATATAACAACATCTATACGCTCCGCGACGACATCGGCCGAACAAAAGAAGAGATAAAAATCCCCACCGGAACCTTCTACGACGGCCTGGACGGCTACACCCTGCGCGTGGACAGCCGCAACAAGAAGACCGGAATGATGTACAACGTACAGGTTTACGACCACTCTGCAAACAAGGGCGATGTAAGCATGACGCTGGCGGATTCCGCCTTGATGAAGATGTCCGAGGCGAAGGACTACCTGACCTTCAAGCTCTTCAGCGGCATCAACTACCAGGAAACCAACAAGATGCAGTACAGGGACACCTCCCTTGAGCTTCAAAGAATCAGTTTTGACGTCCAGACGCTGGTGATTCCGCTGCAGAACTATGCCTTTGAAAAGTCCGATGCCGGAAAGTTCTCCGACCAGGTACGCGCCATGAACATCAGCCGCCTGGCTATGGGCCGCGACTCCCTTCAGAGGTCGCACGATTCCACTGTTGCCAACATCCGCAACAACTTCTGGACAAGGCGTAACCTCAAGTACCTGAACCAGCTGGACACCTCCAAGCACTTCAGCGCCAGTTGCGACATGGACCTTGAAGGCCTGGAATTCGGTTCCCTGTCCAAGAAGAGCATGGCCCTTGAGCACGCCATCAACAACGCCAGCGAAATGGCCTCCACCCTTTCAAACGCCGATGATGAAATGGCCTATACCAATAAAATCCTGCGGCACACCAAGGTGGAATACCTCAAGAAATTCGCCGGGGCCCTGGCCTGCCTGATACTGTTCCTGATAGGTGCCCCGCTGGGCTCCTTCGTGACCAAGAAAACGGGTCTTGGAGCCGCTGCAATAGTTGCGGTACTCTTCTTTGTGCTGTATTGGGTGGTGGATATCACCGGAACAAAACTGGCAAGGGACGGGGCGGCATCGGCCGGGACCGGGGCCTTCATTTCTACCGTCATTTTGCTGCCGCTGGGACTCTTCCTGTCCTGGAAAGCCATTAACGACGCCAAACTTTTTGGCGCAAACGACAGCCTGGCGGCAAGCTGGCGAAAATTCAAGAGCAAGGTTATGAGAATATTCAAAAAGACAAGGATTGTTTATATGGGCACTCCGGAGTTTGCAGTAGCTCCACTCAAGGCCCTTATAGATGCCAAATACAAGGTTGTAGGCGTTGTAACCGTAGCAGACAAGCCCAGCGGACGCGGCCTGAAGGTTAACGAGAGCGCTGTCAAGAAGTTCGCCGTAGAAAACGGAATCCCCGTGCTGCAGCCTGTCAAGCTTAAGGACCCTGAATTCCTGGAGCAGCTGGCCGCCCTCAAGGCCGATCTTTTCGTGGTCGTAGCCTTCCGGATGCTTCCGGAGGCCGTATGGAAGATGCCGCCCCTTGGCACCTTCAACCTGCATGCCGCCCTTCTGCCGCAGTACCGCGGTGCCGCTCCTATCAACTGGGCGGTAATAAACGGGGAAAAGATTACCGGTGCAACCACCTTCATGATCGACCAGAATATTGACACAGGAGGCATCATGCTGCGTCAGGAGTGCAGGATAGGGGAGGAAGAGACCGCCGGCGACATCCATGACAAGCTAATGCCGATAGGTGCAGACCTGGTTGTCCAGACAGTAGAGGGTATCATCCAGAAGAACATAGAAACCAGGGTCCAGCGCAGCTTTATACAGGGGTCTGAGGTGCTGAAGCCTGCACCCAAGCTCACCCGCGAACTGTGCCATATAGACTGGGATGCCCCCGCAACACAGGTATATAACCTTATCCGCGGACTGAGTCCTTATCCGGCAGCTTTTACGGAGCTTTACAAAGATGGCGGAGACTCAGTCCAGCTTAAGATATTCGCCGCGGAAAAGACTACTGTCCAGGAACTTGCCGATGCCGCCGGAGTTGCAGGGAACGTATTCCCGGGCACCGTGCTGACGGACGGCAGGAAGTTCTTTGCCGTAGCCACCGCCGACGGCGGAGCCCTCTCCCTTAAAGACGTCCAGCTGGCCGGAAAGAAGCGCATGGAGATAAAAGCCTTCCTTGCCGGATTCAGGGAAGCGTCGGCTTACAAGACCACCAAGGGCACCTCGCGTGCGGAAATTGAAAAAACCCTGGCGTAATGACTGCTGCTATTATTTGCAACGGAGAATTCCCCCGCAAACCTTTCCCAAGATATCTGATTGCCGCCGCAGATATTGTTATCTGCTGCGACGGCGCCCTGCGGGCCTATCTCCGGGCCATGCCGTCCGTCTTTGGCGGACGGGAACGCCTGCCGGATGCCGTGGTTGGGGACATGGATTCCCTGTCGCCGGCCCTAAGGGAGCAGTTCAGCAACCGCATCGTCCATTATGAGGAGCAGGACTACAACGACCAGACAAAGGCTGTCCGCTATCTCCTTGATCGTTGGCCGCAAGTGTCTGAAATTCATATACTTGGCGCCACCGGAAAGCGAACGGACCATACCATCGGCAATGTATCCCTGCTCATGGAATACGGCCGCCTTTTCCCGCAGGTCAGGGACAAGGTGCTGGACATGGTTTCCGACAACGAAACAATGTTCCCTCTTTGGGATACGGCCACCCTCTCAGTGGGCATCGGCCGCAAAGTTTCCGTCTTTTCACCGGACAACACATTGAAAATCAAATCCGCAGGTTTGGAATATTCCACGGAAAACGTTATCTTTGATAATTGGTGGAAAGCCACATTGAACAAAGCTGTGACGGATGAGATTACTCTGGAGTTCAGCCACCCCTCAATGGCGCTAGTCTGCCTTGACTGACAACAACTATAGGATATGCTAAAAAAACTAAGAATTCTCCTGGCGACGCTTGCCTTCATCGCCTTTGTGCTGCTTTTCCTGAACCCCTGGGAGGGCGCGGGCTTGCAGCTTAGTTTCCTGGCCAAATGGCAGTTCCTGCCCGCCCTGCTGGCCGCTAACCTTGTAATAATTGCCGTTCTGGTGCTGGTTACGCTGGTCTTCGGCCGCATTTACTGTTCTGTTCTCTGCCCTTTGGGCATCCTGCAGGACATTGTGGGACGCCTTGGCCGCATCGGCAAAAAGAACAGAATGCATTACACTCCGTCCAAGGAGAAGAAGGTTCGCTATATAATCTGGGTTGTCTTCGTGGCCACCCTTATCGCCGGCCTAAATTATCTGATTGTCCTGTTGGATCCGTACGGACTCTTTGGCAAGATGATGGCTACCGCAGGCGGTAAGTTTGTGGGCACGCTTGTCCCCGTTGTGGCTATTGCGGCCTTCGTTGTCATTGCGGTTCTTGCGTGGAGGAACGGCCGCACCTGGTGCAACACAATCTGCCCCGTGGGTACAACCCTGGGCTTTTTCTCCCGCTTCGCCCTCTTCCGTCCGGTTATCAATGCCGATGCCTGCAAGAGTTGCCACGTCTGTGAAAAGAAGTGCAAAGCTTCATGTATCGATATCGCTTCCAAGAAGATTGATTACAGTCGCTGTGTCGATTGCTTCGACTGCCTGGATAACTGCAAGTTCGGTGCGTTGAAGTACAGATTTGCATATAAGGGAGATTCTTCCGCTCCACTTCGTTCCGGTCAGAATGACAACAAAATGAGCGGTCAGAATGACAACAAAATGAGCGGTCAGAATGACAACGGACGCAGGGCCTTCCTGGTATCATCGGCGATGGTGGCAAGCGCTGCAACCCTTGGCGCGCAGAAAAAGAAGGTTGACGGCGGCCTGGCCGCAATCATCGACAAAGAAGTGCCGCAAAGGACAACGCCGCTCACGCCTTTTGGCTCAGAGAGCGTTAAGGACTTCTACAAAAAGTGCGTGGGCTGCCAGCTGTGCGTTTCAGTCTGCCCCAACAATGTGCTAAGGCCCTCTACAGAACTTGACCGCCTGATGCAGCCGGAAATGAGCTATGAAAAAGGCTACTGCCGCCCGGAATGTACGGAATGCTCGCAGGTATGTCCTGCCGGGGCGATTCTTCCGCTTACACCGGAGGAAAAGACTCAGTTCCATATTGGAACCGCTTCCGTAAACAGGGAACTTTGTGTTGTTGAGGCCGATGGCGTAAGCTGCGGCAACTGCGCCCGCCACTGCCCTGTGGGGGCAATCCAGATGGTTTCCAAGGATGCCTCTGACGAGAACAGCCCGCTTATCCCCGTTGTTGACGAAGCCAGGTGCATTGGCTGCGGAGCCTGCGAGAACCTTTGTCCCGCAAGGCCTTTCAGCGCAATCACGGTAAACGGCCTGAGTGTTCACATTAAAGACTAGCAGCCATGAAAGATATAAACAGAAGAGAATTCCTTAAACTTGCAGGGGCAGGTGCCCTTGCAGCAGGAGCGGCCGCTTGCGGCGGCGGAAAGAAACCCGCGCAGGAGACAGCTGCGGCAGGCACCGAGGGCAAGATGGAATACCGCCTCAATCCCGGCAACGGAGACAAAGTCTCCCTGTTGGGTTACGGCTGTATGCGCTGGCAGATGAAAAAGGACCAGGACGGCAGGGATATAGTAGACCAGGACAGCGTCAACGAGCTGGTAGACAGGGCTTTGGAGGCCGGAATCAACTACTTTGACACTTCTCCCGCATACCTTCGCGGACAGTCGGAAAAGGCAACCGGGAACGCCCTCAGCCGCCATCCGCGTGGCAGTTATTACATCGCCACCAAGTTGTCCAACTTCGGAGACAGGTCTGCCGATGCTTCCAGGAAGATGTATTACGATTCCTTCGAGCAGATGCAGACAGACTACTTTGACTACTATCTGATGCATTCCATCGGCCGCGGCGGTTACGAGGCCTTCAAGGCCCGCTACGAGGACAACGGAATGATGGACTTCGTGCTCAAGGAGCGCGAGGCAGGCCGCATCCGCCAGCTGGGCTTCTCCTTCCACGGCAGCCAGGCGGAATACGACCAGATGATTTCCCTGCACGACAAATACAAATGGGACTTCGTCCAGATAGAAATGAACTACATGGACTGGCAGCACGCCGACGGTGTCCGTAACGTTAACGCAGATTACCTGTACGACAGCCTTGACAAGCGTGAACTCCCTATTGTGGTAATGGAGCCCCTCCTGGGCGGCCGCCTTTCCAGCGTCCCGGAAAACGTCACCCGTCACATGAAGGAGCGCGAACCGGATCTTTCCATTGCAAGCTGGGCCTTCCGCTTCGTGGGAACCTATCCGCGAATCCTAACCATCCTTAGCGGAATGACCTACAGGGAACACCTGGAGGATAACATCAAGACCTTTACCGGTTTCAAGCCTCTCACAGAGGAGGAACTCGACTTCCTTAAGGACATGGCCGGAATCATGGCTACCTATCCCACGGTAAACTGCACCCATTGCAACTATTGCATGCCCTGCCCTTACGGCATAGACATCCCGGAGATATTCGCACACTACAACAAGCATGTAAACGACGGAACGGTTGCCCAAAGCAGCGAGCAGGCCAACTACAAAAAGCTCCGCAAGGAATACCTGGCCAGCTACGACAAAGCTATCCAGAGCCTGCGCCAGGCAGACCACTGCATAGGTTGCGGCCAGTGTATGGTTCACTGCCCCCAGAGCATCGACATTCCGAACCAGCTTCACCGTATCGACCGTTATGTAGAGCAGCTTAAGCAAAACAAGCTATAGAGGAATAAAATATGGCAGGAAAATTCGGATATAAGCTTAATCCGGAGACTTTGCTCTATGAGATAGAGAAAGTCTCCGTTAAGTCGCGTTTCCTCAGGTTCCTGCTTTTCCTTGTCTGGAGCGTGCTGCTGGCCGCTTTTGTATGGTGGTTCTATATATCTGTCCTTGGCCTTGAACTGCCCAAGACACTTCTCCTGCGAAAGCAGAACGCAGACTGGACGTCACGCCTGGAGCAGATGAACAAGCGCCTTGACGCAGCGGAACAGGCCCTTGCCGGAGTCGCCGGAAGGGACGACGGCATCTACAGGAATATCTTCGGCATGAATCCCGTAGACCCTGACAGGCGTTTTTCCGGCTTCGGCGGCGTTAACCGCTACGCTTACCTGGACGAGGAAGGCGCGTCCCCGCTTCTGCGAAGCACCGTCCTGCGAATGGACTTCCTGACCAAGGAAGCCTATGTCCAGAGCCTGTCTTTTGACGATGTCGGAGCAATATCCAAGCGCGCCGGTGACATGGCCTCCTGCATTCCCGTCATCATCCCCCTTAATCCGGGTTCAAATTTTAGGCTTTCCAGCCCCTTCGGATACAGATCGGACCCTATCTATGGCAGAACCGCCTTCCATGCCGGAATGGACTTTGCCACGGACATCGGCAATAAAGTATATTGCACCGGCGACGGAGTGGTAGAGAAAATCAGCAATGAAATCCGCGGCTATGGAAACTGCGTAATCGTCAACCACGGATTCGGATACAGGACCAGGTACGCCCACCTCAAAACAATCCTGGTAGGGGAGGGTCAGAAGGTGATGCGCGGCTCGCTGATAGGCGAGGCCGGGCGCTCCGGAAAAGCCACCGGCCCGCATCTGCACTATGAAGTCATCTACCGCGGCAACCCTATCAATCCCGTCAATTACGTAGACCTTGACATGGACTCTTCCGAGTATGAGACGATGGTTACCAAAGCAGAGGAAAAATCCGGAGTCATACCCCCGTCAAAATTGCCCAAGAGGGGAAGATAAACACTTGATACACAATGGCTAAGAGATACATATTTGACAAGGAAAGCGTCAGCTTCAGGAAGGTGGGCCAGTCCGTCTGGTCCGTCCTGTGGAAGGTGTTCAAATGGGTATCCGGAGCCATCGCCCTTGCGGTGGTCTATTACATAGTCTTCAGCCTGTTTTTCAACACCGATGTAGAAAAGCAGCTCTCCCGTGAAAACAGCGCCTACAGGAGAGAATACAAACAGCTTCGCGAAAGGCAGAAACTCCTGTCCGATGTTGTCCTCCACCTGCGTTCCCGGGACGATGAAATCTACCGCCAGATCTTCCACAGCGCCTCCCCGGAGGTGGACCCTGCGGGTATTCTTGTTGCCGAGACCGACACCGATGCCCAGGACTACAGTTCGATGGTGCTTTCCAACCGCGGACGGCTGGACTCCGTAGAGTCCCGGACCGCGCGTATAGAGGCCGCGTTCCAGGCCGCCTTCGCCCGCCTTTCCAAGAAGGATACCATACCGCCTATGTGCTTGCCGGTCAATAAGTTATCTTATGTGATGACCGGTGCCGGAATAGGCATGAAGTATAACCCTTACTACAAGGTAGAATCCCGCCATGACGGACTGGACATCATCGCCCCGCAGGGAGAGCCTGTATATGCTACTGCCGCCGGCGTCGTAGACAACGTCGTCCACTCTGCAAAAGGACTCGGAAACGTAGTGACCGTAAACCACGGGAACGGCTACGTAACAAGATATGCCCACCTTGGCCAGGTGCGCGTCATAAAAGGCCAGAAACTCCGTCAGGGAAGCCTGATAGCGGAAGTCGGAATCTCCGGTAAATCATTCGCCCCTCACCTGCACTATGAAGTCATTTATAAAGGCGAGCATCTTGACCCCGTAAACTACTTCTTCGCAGCCCTTACTCCGGAGCAGTATGCGGGCATTTCATATATGGCGGAACATACCGCGCAATCGCTTGATTAATAAATATTTACGATAATATGGAAAAGCTTTTTTACTCCATCGGGGAAGTCGCAGAAATCCTGGACGAAAGAACATCGGCAGTGCGTTACTGGTCCGACTATTTTGAAAAGTTCCTGAAACTGGGCCGCAACGCCAAGGGCAACCGCAAATACACCGCGGAAGACATCGAAACCCTCAAGCAGATAAAATTCCTGATGAGAGAACAAGGTACCACCCTTGAAGGCGCCCAGAAACGCCTCTCCGAAGACCGCCGCGCCATCGAAAGCCGCGTAAAAGCACTCGACACCCTCAAATCCATCCGCTCCCAGCTCGACGAAGTCCGCAAATCGCTATAGCCGTTAGTCTGTAATCAGTAATCGATAATCAGTAATCGGTAATCAGTAATCAGAAAGCTGTAATCAGAATCAGTATATTTTTTATCAGTTAACGATCGATAACTCGGTAATCAACGATCGTCAAACTATAATTTGTTATTAGAAAACTCTCAGTACATATAAAAGTCCATGGACCCTTAA
>OMVB01000042.1 GCA_900314395.1 uncultured Prevotellaceae bacterium
GCTAAAAAATCCCGCTATTTTTTCAAGCGGGATTGCAAAGGTACGCACTTTTTTGGAACTACCAAATTTTTTTTGACTTTTTTTCAAACTTTTTTTACCCGAAAATCGGTCACCCATCAGCTTAAAACGGTGTAACCGCCCCACTATGAGACGGTTACAAGAAATCAGATTTTTTTTGACAAAATTACTTTTTGTTCAAAGCGATACGGGCTTTAAGCTCCCAGGTACGGATACGGTCCTTGTAAAGATTGTTGGCATTTACCTTCTCGATATCCAGGGAAGCATCGGAGTTGTGGTCCCAGCGGCGGCAGTTGTAAACAACATCGTAGATACGGCCAATCTGGTACTCACGGCTCACGCGAAGACCAACTGCATAATCCTCTCCATACTTTGTTGTAGGGAAATTGAGCTGGCGAAGGAGCGGAACATAGAAGCCGCGCGGCGCACCAAGACCGTTGATACGGAGTGCATTGTTGCGGCCGTTGTCCGGAGTCCACTCACGGTGGTCAACGATTCCCGGAGGCAGGGTGTTAAGATGGAAGTCGGTCATCCTGTAAGTGCCCACAACCATTGCGCAGTTCTGCTCGCGGAAGGCCTCTACAAACTTCTGTACTACGCCCTCGTCTGAATACATGTCATCGGAATCGAGCTGGATGGCAAAGCGTCCGCACTTGGGATGATGCAGCGCCGCATTCCAGTTACCGCCGATTGCATGATAAGTCTTGTCCTGGGCGATATAGATAAGTTTTTCATCGCCAAGGAAGCTCTTGATAATATCTACGGAGCCGTCGTCCGAGTTATCATCGACAACGATGACATTATATTTGAAATCGGTCTTCTGTGACAATGCAGACTTGATTGCGTCGCCGATGGTCTGGTGCCTGTTCTTGCAAGGGATGACAACGCTGGCCTCGTACTCGAAGGGCTCGTCGCTGAATTTAACCTCCTTGAATTTAGGGGCAAGATAGCCGCCGATGTCCTTAAGATGCTGAGTAACAGCTTTTTCCATTTCTATCTGCACTCCCCTGTTCTTAGGGTCAACATAATCGAAGAGCTTTTCACCGGACTTACGGGTGTCTGCCTCGATCTCATAGTAAAGATATTCGTTGATGTGCTCAAGGACACCTTTCTGGGAAACTTTGAGACGAAGGTCGTACAGCGCAGCGAAGTCATAATCTACATCCATGCGTGCAACAGCCTCTTTGAGGGCCGATGTACGATAGATAAGGAGGCCGCCGAAGTCGAAGTCATCGCGCAGGGCGCCCAGCTGATAGTCTATAACCGGAGCGTTTCCTTGATCATTGAAATGATCGGCGTATACCATTGCGGCACCTGCATCCTCTGCAATCTGGAGCATTCGCTCAAGGGCGAAGTTTACGAAACTGAGGGCGGTAGCCTTGGTGTAGATAAGGGTGAAGGGAGCTTCAGCCTGTGCTGCGATATCCTTGATAGTGGAAGTCTTGGTAAGGACGTCCTTAGCGAAGACAACCTTTGATACCTCGGATTCTGCTTTCAGGGCCTCAGCTGTCTGAGTGTTTCCCTGCGGCACAAAACAATCGATTCGTTTCATTTTCTAACAATTATTGGTTATTTTTGAATATAAATTGTCAATTGTAGGTATTTTTATCATCGGAATACAAATTTATCAAAGATTTTCCGTAAATTGCATCATTAATTCATTTTTTTATGAAAAAATTATACATTTTAACCGCATCGATACTCCTGACAGCATCGGCAATGACCGCACAGGAAACACCTCTATGGCTTCGCAAAAACGCCATTTCCCCTGACGGTAAAACCATAGCATTCAGCTACAAAGGAGACATTTACACCGTTCCGGCAACCGGCGGAACAGCCAAACAAATAACCACGAACGCCGCATACGAAACAGATCCGGTATGGACTCCGGACGGCAAGCAAATCGTATTCAGCTCGGAAAGAGAAGCTTCAAGGGACATCTACATAACCTCCCGCGAAGGCGGCCTTCCCAAAAGAATAACCAACTATCCAGGCAGGGAGACCCCAAAAGCCGTCCTTCCTGACGGACGGATAGTCTTCACAGCAGCCTTGCAGGCAGATGCAAGCTATGACGCATTTCCCGGCGGCACCCAGGTCTATGTGGTAAAGGACATCGACAGCAAGCCTGAACTGGTAACCTCCCTTAACCTGCCGGAATTCAGCATCAACAAGGACGGAGTCATCATTTACGAGGATTACAAGGGCTATGAGGATTCCTTCCGCAAGCACCATACCTCATCCGTCACCAGGGACATCTGGAAGTACGAGGGCGCATCGCTTAAAGGCAGCTTCAAGATTACCCCCGGGGCCGGCAAGTTCACCCAACTTTCTGACTTCAAGGGAGAAGACCGCCAGCCGGTATTTGCAGCCGACGGCGATACCTTCTATTATATAAGCGAGCGCGGCGGCAAGACCCTGAACATCTTCAAGAGCAGCCTGTCCGCTCCCGGCAAGGTCACACAGCTTACTACCTACACCAAAAACCCTGTCAGGTACATTTCCGTTGCCAATGACGGCACCATCGCCTTTTCTTACAATGGAGAGCTTTATACCCTCAAAGAAGGCGGAAAGCCCCGGAAAGTGGCCGTCAACGTGCTCAGGGATGAGATAGAAAAAGACATGCACCGTCTTACCTTCACATCCAGCACCAGCTCCGTGTGTCCTTCTCCTGACGGAAAAGAATTCGCGGTTGTAATCCGCGGCGATGTCTTTGTGACCAGCGCAGAATACAAGACCACCAAGCGAATCACCAACACTGCGGAACAGGAAAGAAACGTATCATTTGGCAAAGACGGACGCAGCCTCTATTATTCCGCAGAAAGGAACGGCTGCTGGAGCATCTTCCGCACCGTTCTCACTGACGATAAGGACAAGGGCTTCACCTATGCCCTAAAGACAAAGGAAGAACTCTTCTCCCCCGCCGGAGAGACATCGTTCCAGCCCAAAGTTTCCCCTGACGGCAAATGGGTTGCATACCTGCGCGACCGCACAGAGCTTGTAATCAAGCCCACCGCCGGCGGCGCCGTTAAAAGCCTTCTGAAGGGCGTAAACTACTCATATTCAGACGGAGACCAGAGCTTCGCATGGAGCCCGGACAGCCAGTACCTTCTTACCAATTATATTGGTGACGGCGGTTGGCACAATGCCGATGTCGCCTTGATTGACATCACTTCCGGAGAACTGACAGACCTTACCCAGAGCGGATATTCCGACGGCAACTTCAAGTGGGCCATGGGCGGAAAGGCCATGACATGGGAAAGCGACAAGAACGGTTACCGCAGCCATGGCAGCTGGGGCGCCGAGGGCGACATTTACATTATGTTCTTTGACGGCAAGACCAAGCAGGAATTCCTGCGCGACAAAGAGGACATCGACCTGGACAAGGCCCGCTCAGAAAAGAAGGATGACAAAAAGGACGTAAAGAAAGAGAAGAAAGACAGCACATCCAAGGCAGAGCCCAAGGTGGAAAAACTTAAACTGGACCTTGAAGGCCGCAACTACCGCATCCTGCGTCTTACCAGGACCTCCGGCAACTACGGGGACCATTATTTGACGAAGGACGGCTCCAAGCTCTATTACACTACTCCTCTGGAAAGCGGATTCGGTCTTTGCGTACTTGACCTTCGTGAAAGAGAAGTAAAGGTACTCCAGCGCGGCGTGCGGGGAGAAATCACCCCTTCAAAGGATGAAAAGGCGCTGTACGTCACCTCTACCGCGGGAATCAGCAAGATTTCCCTGCCGGACGGAAAGGTCAAGAAGATTCCTATCGACGGACAGTACGAGTTCAAGCCCAAGGCAGAGCGCGAATACATGTTCAACCACATTTGGAAGCAGGTTAAGGAGAAGTTCTACGATCCCGGCCTGCACGGGGCCGACTGGGACTATTACCGCCAGAACTACGCAAAGACCCTTCCTTCGATAAACAACTACTTCGACTTCCAGGAAATGCTGTCGGAAATGCTGGGAGAGCTTAATGGTTCGCACACCGGCGCCCGTTACTACCCCACCGGCGGCGAATCCCTTGGCAGGCTGGGCGTTCTTTACGACCTTGACTGGACCGGCGCCGGCCTTAAGATTAAGGAAGTGCTCCCGGACGGCGTCCTGGCCGTTGCAGACCCTGAAATCAAGGCCGGAGACATCATCACGGCCATCGACGGCAAAAACATCGGCGCAGGAGAAAACTGGTATCCGCTGCTTGCAAACAAGGCCGGCAAAAAGATAATCGTCAACGTCCAGAAGCAGGGCGGCAAAGAGGTGGAACTCTACGTCAAGCCCGCAACATCGGAATCAGACCTCCTGTATAACAGATGGGTACGCCAGAGGGAAGAACTTGTCAAAAAGCTCTCCGGAGGCCGCGTGGGCTATGTTCACGTGAAGGGAATGGACTCCCCCAGCTTCAGGGAAGTTTACTCCAACGCCCTTGGCAAATACCGCAACTGCGAGGCCCTGATCGTCGATACCCGCCACAACGGCGGCGGCTGGCTGCACGATGACCTTGCTACCTTCCTTGCCGGCAAGGCTTACCTGGAATTCAAGCCGCGTGGCCAATATATTGGTACAGAGCCTTATAACAAGTGGACCAAACCTTCATGCGTACTCGTTTGCGAGGACAATTATTCCGATGCATGCGGATTCCCCTACACCTACCGTTCACTGGGACTTGGCAAGATTATCGGTGCTCCTGTTCCCGGAACGATGACTGCTGTTTGGTGGGAGCGTCAGGTTAATGCAGGCATAGTATTTGGAATACCTCAGGTGGGTTCCTGGGGACTTAACGAAGGCCGCTACCTGGAGAACTTCCAGATAGAGCCGGACATCCTGGTCTACAACGACCCTGCATCTGTTCTCTGCGGAGAGGACAAACAGCTGGAAGCTGCTGTAAATGAAATGCTTAAGGAGATTAACAAAAAGTAAATGGACAAGAAAGTAATCATCATTCCCACCTATAACGAGAAAGAGAATATCGATCGGATAATCCGCAAGGTATTCTCGCTCGACGGCGGGTTCCACATCCTGGTAATTGACGACGGTTCCCCGGATGGCACCGCGGGCATCGTAAAAGAGTTGCAGAAGGAATTCGCAGGCAAACTGCACCTTCTGGAAAGGGCCGGGAAACAGGGCCTTGGAACCGCATATCTGACAGGCTTCAAGTGGGCTTTGGAGAACAGCTACGACTACATTTTTGAGATGGACGCCGATTTCTCCCATAATCCGGACGACCTGCCGCGCCTTTACGATGCGTGCGCAAACGGCGGAGCAGACCTGTCAATCGGCAGCCGCTACTGCGACGGTGTGAGCGTGGTAAACTGGCCCATCGGCAGGATTATAATGTCCTACTATGCGTCAGTATATGTACGCAAGACGCTGGGAATGAAGGTTTACGACTGCACGGCCGGCTTCAAATGCTACAGCGCCAAAGTGCTCAGGGCTATCGACCTTGACAAAGTGCAGATGCGCGGCTACGGATTCCAGATAGAAATGAAGTACACCGCCTACAAACTTGGGTTCAAGATTGCAGAAGTGCCTATCATCTTTGTGAACCGCAAGGAGGGCACCTCAAAAATGAGCAGCGGTATCTTTGGAGAAGCCTTCTGGGGCGTCCTGAAGCTGCGCTTCCGAAAGATTCAAGGAAAATCTTAAAAGAATGGCCGGTTTT
>OMVB01000030.1 GCA_900314395.1 uncultured Prevotellaceae bacterium
AAAATCCTTAATTATCGAATTACTGTTATTGAATATTTCTTCAACAGCCGACACCCACTTTTGTATAGCAATATTGGCAGATTCGTCAATAGTCCCAATCTCCATGGGGACAAAAAGCGAATCAGAATACTTATTGTCCAATTCGGCTATCAATATTTCAAGTAATATCTTGTAAGCATCTTTTATTGACTGATAAGAGTGTTTTTTTTCCAGATAACCAGCACGCCAACTTTGAGCTAAATCATTATCACTTATTCTGCTCCAGTCTAGACTCATAAATCTACGTATTTCTTCCTCGATTCTTTGCTTTAGCTGCTCTATCTCAGACTTTACCATTGATGCCTCATTGGTATAGTAAGCGTTCAATTCTGCCAATCTTCCTTCCTTTGTTATCATTCCTCCACAAAAAGCACATCTTTGCGGTTGAGGATTTTTCTTGTTATACAATTCTAACCCTGACTTTGCCCAAGTATATAAATCTCTATCGGAAGAGAGCAATTCATCATCCACAGAAGGTTGCGGTTGTCGCTTTAGAATTGTCTTAACCTGATTGTACAAAGTCTCATACTGCGTGGAAGGCCTATTGGTCGTATCAATTATACTGCCTGTGTTTTGAGCTGTGGCATTAGTCAATACCTTTTTTAACTCTGCTTCATCCGAAATAACAAAAGACTTCAACGGTTGTCCAGCAAATACTTGAACATAATTCCTAACATGTGCTTTTGTAAAGCCACGGCCCAAGCCCAACAAATCAGTCAAATGACGCGCTTCATTTGTAAAGTGAGTCTCGAAGTCGTTAAAAGCGTAGATATTACTTTGATTTCGAGCAATAATCGTCTTTGCTTTTGTAATATAATTATCTATTTTTTCAATTTGTTCCAAGATAGTCCCAGTATCTCCAACCGCGAACTTAATCCCATTAATCTTCTTATCCGAAGAGTCGAAATGAAGATTATCTCTAATAAAATCGCTGTTGAATACTTTTATTTGTAGAGATGATGAAATGCGGTTGTTATTGTCAATCTTTGAGCCATCCTCCAATTCAACCTCAAACTCTACGTCTTTATATTCGTCATCAATTACAACATCCTTATCTAAATATGAAATCAGCCTAGAGAGAGTAGTCTTACCTGAATAGTTCCATCCATAAATGATATTCTTTTCTTCAAAATCACGAATATCTCCTGATCTTCTGTAATCTTGAAAAACTCCAAAGTTCTTTATTTTATTAATCCTTTTAATCATACAATGCGAACTTTACCTGTAACTACGTCGTTGATAATGATTTGTTTGCGTTCTTGCAAAAAATTAATCGTGTTGTTTACTGAATTTTTCGCCCGTTCAATCTTACCAATCTCCTCCTTAAGATAATCTACAATTGCCATTTGTTCTTCAGTAGAAGGCAGAGCAATCGGATAATTACCAATAGTAGTTTGTGGAATAGTCAAAATTGTGCTTCCATTCGCTGTCGCTTTCACCCATCCCTGCATAAATGATGATTGAAGATAGAAAGTCAAATATTCGCTATTGGGGATGATGTCCTTTAGAACAAGAATCTGCGGATTTACAGTTGTTTCTATAGGAATGGACTCCACATATGCAGTTTTTCCTATTGATGCGGTCTTTACAAAAATGACATCGCCCGGAAAAACCATAATCTCCGGAGATTCATAATACTTTTGCCAACTCAAATAGGAACATTCCGTGAAATCAAGCTTCCCTTCTATAATATTGGTTGGACTTAGAGTAACCGCCCCTTCTCCTTCTTCAACCAAATCCTCTGCAGAATAGCCCCGAAAACCAATACGGCGAAACATCTTGCATAGATATTTCAATTTATTAATATCCCAATGTGCAGGTATTTGGCCTAACCAGTCATATCCGCTTTCTTTTAGAACCGGTGCATTGTCAACTGACGGAATTCCTCTTGACACAGTACGATCAATCATAATCTGTTTCCGTTCATTCAACAAAACAATCATGCGTTGCTGCTGGGCGATGGCTTCGTCTATCTTGGCGGTGGCGGCATCGAGGTATTCAACCATTGCATCCTGTTCCTCCGGGGATGGATATGGGAAGAATAAGTTTTTCAGATTATCATACGAAAGCGTCAGACGGACACCACTACCCATACCGTGAAACATCTTCTGGGCATCCATTGCTTTCATGTAATATGTGTAGTATTTGGAATTTGCTCCTTCCAATGGCCGAAGGCTTACATAAGCAGAGGTGATAACACCAGGTTCCTGAACTTGCGCTACCCGTTGTGAAATAAAGTCATAGTTAAGGTTCAGTCCATTAATCATGATGTCGCCGGGAGCGACTACTGTGTATTTCTTAATGGTGTCAAGGACATCTTTGTCTTCACTCTGATTGGCCTTGGGGACTATATCGCCATACTTAAACTGAAGTTGCTTTCTCTCCTTCAGGTCTGTATTCTGTAAGGAATTCTCTGCCAAAAGGAAACGGAATCGACGAGTCTCCCAATGGCTGGGAATCTGTCCCATCCAAGCAAAGCCGCTATCCTTGTATGAACTATACTTCTCCATACCCTACAGCAGTTCAAACAGTGACTTAATGTAGCCCTGACTCTTCTGGTCCAGTTCTACAATATCAGCCTGGTTCTCTTCCAGCGTGCGTAGCGGAACTGGCTTGTAGAAGTACTTGTTGAAGGAAATCTCACAGCCAATCTTGGTGGGTGCAATGTTGATCCAGGCATCGGCCACAAAAGGACGAACCTCGCGCTGGAAATACTCGTAGATGTCTTCCTTCACAGGAATCTTCTCCGTATCCCGAAGATCGGAATCCGGCTCGTATTCTATGTACTTGCCCTTTGCTGCCGGGTGGTAGCCATAGTCGGCAAAACGCTCGCGGGGAACCTTGAAAGTGTTTTCCAATGCATCCAGGTCTTTTGCATCGGCCTTGAGTTCTTTCTTCGCCACAGGCTTGGCCTCAGGATCTGTCTCCGACATAGCGCGGCCAATTGTCTTCAGCGCCGAAGCAGACAAGCCAAGTTTCAGTTTTTTTGCGGCAGCGTCAATCTTACCGGCAAAGACAGCATAGTCCATAAAGACATCGTTGCCTATCTCCTTGTGGAGCGCCTTGGCGGCTTCCATCAGGGCTTTGCGCTCCTTCCACTTGGCAGCAGCCACGAGCCCGGCCAGTTTCTTGTCCGTGACCTTAATTTCGCTCTCCTGCAGGTATTCCTTGATGTCGGTCATCACGGATTCCAGACCGGTGAAAACCTGGTCCTTGTAGGTGTCGTACAGCCACTTGGAAAGTTCAAAGTTACCCTTGTCGAACAGCAGTTCATCTATCTTGATGGCATTGAACTGACAGCGTAGACGGAGCGGGCGCTCTATGGTTACGCTGTAGTAGCGGAAGTCGTCACCGTCAAAGACTTTTGATACGACCTTGTGGTCTCCCTCAACGATTTCTTCATCGGCAAAGTTCCGGTGGGCACGAAGAATCATTTCACGTGCCTTGGGGTCGATGGTGCAGTTGCGGCTGCCCTGGTTCTTCCGAAGTTTCTCGAAGGCCTGAGAAGCATCTATCAGCTGAATCTTATCCACATGGTCCCACTGCTTCTTGTTGGTGATGAGCCAGACGTAAGTGGAGATGCCGGTGTTGTAGAAGATGTTGTTCGGCAACTGGATGATGGCCTCTACCAGGTCGCTTTCCACCAGGTGGCGGCGGATGTTGCTCTCACCGCTGCCGGCGTCTCCCGTGAAGAGAGAGGAACCGTTGTGGATGGACGCGATACGGGCACCCTGGGGCTGGAACTCGATAGGTTTCATTTTGTTCACCTCTTCCATGATGAAGAGGAGCTGGCCGTCGGAGGTGCGGGGCGTGCAGTCCAGGACCTCGGCTTCGCCTGCAAAGTTCAGGAGGGTGAGGCAGTAGCGGTCATCCAGCAGATCTTTCTCGTGGTATATCTTCTTCTTGTCCTCCTTCCAGGATTTGCCGTAGGGAGGATTGGTGAGCATGAAGCCGAAGGACTGGTCGGCAAAATGATTCTCGGTGATTGTGTTGCCGAGATGGATGCCGGAGGGGTCAACGCCTTTGATGATGGCGTCGGACTTACAGATGGCATAGGTTTCCGGGTTGATTTCCGTTCCTGAAAGCTGGATGGCATTGGGATTGACGCCTATGCCGACGAGATATTCCCAGCCTTCTGTGAGCATACCGCCGGAACCGCAGGCAGGATCGTACAGGGAGATAATCTTGGGAAGGTTGTCCTTCACGGGTTCGAACACCAGGTGGGCCAGCAGGGTGATGGCGTCACGCGGGGTGAAGTGTTCTCCAGCTTCCTCGTTGTTTTCTTCGTTGAAACGGCGGAGGAGTTCCTCGAAGATGGTGCCCATACCGATGTTGGTAAGGGCGGGTATCTTCAGGCCGTCAGGGCCCTTGACATCTTTATCGGTGAGATTGATGCGGGGGTCGGTGATGCGCTCGATGATGGCAAGCAGGCGGTCATTATCGGCCAGCTTCTTTGCCTTGGTGAAATAATCGAAGTTTTTCAGAACGTCCCGGACATTCTCGCTGTAACCGTTGAGGTATTCGGCAAAATTGTCGTACAGGAGGTCGTTGTTGTCGGTGGCCTGGGATTTCAGCCGGTTCAGCGTCCACTTGCTGGTGTTGAAGTAACTGAGGCCGGTGATGTCCTTTATGGCATCCTCGTCCAGGACTTCCAGCTTCATTTCCTGCTGGGATTTCACTTCCTCGTCCACTTCTTCCTTGGTGGGTTCGAGAAGGGCGTCCAGGCGGCGGAGGACGACCATCGGGAGGATGACGTCACGGTATTGGCCGCGGAGGAACACGTCGCGGAGCACGTCGTCCGCAATGTTCCAGATGAGGCTCACCATCTGACTGTGGGAACTTTCCATATTAAGGGGTTATGTGTGTCTGTGTTGTTGCGTTACTTATCCTTACAAATTTAACTATTTTTATGTAAATCCGTATAAGAAAGTGCAACAAAATGAAATTGCCAAAGTAAATTGACGGACAGTTGTCATAAATACTGACTCCAAAATACAAAAAGCCCCGGCACGGTTTGGTGCCGAGGCGGAGGGATAGGGTGGGGGGCTAATCTGACAGGATAGTTTGTTAGCTCTGTTTACGCGTTCCTTCAGGGATATATCCTCCTTTTCAGGAACAACTAGCTCAGTGTCGTAGCCTCTGAGCTGGAGGTGTTCCACCACGGCTCTGGCAATTTCGCGGTTGTACCTGTACTCCAGGAAGCGTCCGTCCGGAGAGCGCTTGCCGGGGGTGTTCACTCCGTGGCCGTTGTCAATCAATATTTTCATCTTCGTTGGGTTTTACGTAGGTTACACTTTTGATTTCAAGGTCCAGGTCTTCAATCAGTGGAGCGGCGGCCTGGACGGTTTCTTCGCTCCAGTAGTGTCTAAGTTCGTTCAGCACCAGTTCCAGCCGGGCCTACTGTATCGGTTGTATCGGTGTATCGGCAGGCAGGGCCATTGTATCGGGGGCCTTTTTCCAGCGGATGAGCCAGTCGGCAATGTCTATGTGAGTGCCCAGGTCTTCCTCGCTGGCGTTCTTCTGGAGATAGTCGCTGATATACACTTCCAGTTGGGGGCGGGCCTTGATCTTCTCCTTCCAGTAGTCGTAGGCATCCACATCCGGGAAGACCAGGATCTATCGTCCATCCAGTCGTTGAGGCGACGGAGGCTGCTGAGGCTGAGTTCGAGCCCGGGTGCTGGTGCTGTGGAGTTCGTCCTGGTTCTGCGGGATGGCGGCACCGGAGAGGCAGGTGTCAATGCCGTCCAGGAATTCGTCGATGGTGATTTGGTCGAGGCAGGGGAGTAGGGGCTATTTGTCCTTCCGGAGATTCCGCTTCTGGGCGATGGGCGCAGACGGCTTTGCGGTGATGCGCTGCGTAGCGGTCACCGGCGAGAGGATGATATTCGCCGTTTTAAGAACATCGGCCCCTCAGGATGGTGAGAGGCCGATGGAATTTTTCAACAGGGAATATTGGTCGGAGAGGTTATTACCCTTCCCCTTCAATTACTATCCACTCACCGTGGTACTGATCACCGTTGTACTTTACTTTCCCATTCATTGATTTAATGAGGCGATATACTGAGGTACGGCTAATGCCCATTTCCCCCGCCATCTCCTCCATCGTAAACTCCGGATGCATGTGCACAAGTTGTATTAGCTTATCCTGTCTTTCCTCCCTTATAGATTTCACATGAGTACCATCTTGAGTTCCAACATGAGTTTCAACATGAGTTCCACCTCGGGAATCATGAGTTTCACTTGAGTGCACATGAGGGTCTGCCGACCGGACAATCACCTTGAAGGAAGACGGCTCCGAGAAGACATACTCTGCCGGCGGATTTCCGTTGGCCTTCAATTCATCTGCGACCAGGCCAATACCCATTCCGAAACGGTTGACATAACCTAAGGCTCTCATGACACTGGAGATAAGCGGGTTTCTGTAGTCTGTCTCGGTGGGGAAATTTTCTGGCCGGGCTTTTCCGTAGAGATTGCCAGTGTTGTCAAACTCCAGGCGGTCTGCGTATTCATAGACGTGAGCCGGTGAATTACTTCCGTTATAGGCTCTGTGCTGACAAATGTTCATCAGGAGCTCGCGCGTTGCTTTGTTGGGATATCCGATGAAGTTCTTGTCGCGAAGGGCGGTCACGAGTTCAGGCCTCTTGCGCTCAAGGGTAAATTCGGCAAATTGTTCCAGGTTGTGAAGCTCTGTGAGAAGGTTCCCCTTGAAGAGGCGCTCGTTGAGGACTTTGGTGCCTTTGGTCAGTCCCTCGAACTGGACGTACTGAATGCTGGCGCTCGGGATGAAACGGGTGGGATTGTTGCCGATGAGCAGGATGCCGGCATTCGTAGGACAGTTGTACGGAAGATAGAACAGCCCCAGGGATGCCAGTTGGACTTCAATGGGACGCTTGTCTTTCTGGATCTCCTTTGCGTCGACCATGGCAGGCAACAATGTCTTACGGAAGAGTTCCAGGTCCAAATCTTCTATGGTTGCATTCAAGCAGGGCTCGGATTCAAAGTTGGGGGTATTGAACTCTCGTCGCTCCAGAAGGATGCGCTCTTCTTCGTCGTTAGCAATGGCTTTACGGGCACCGACACGGATATAGATACGACCACGGAAGCGGACTGGCGGAAGCTTGGAGGGTTGGACTTCAACGACTCCGATATCGCCATCCGGAAGGGCCACCTTGTATACCTGCATGACCGGCTGCGGAAGGATGTTGCCCTCACTGCGCATGGCGCCTATATCCTTCTGAAAATCGTCGGTATACTTGAAGCCGGAGCGAGATCCGTCATTGTTGGCGCCGATGAACAGGTAACCCGGCTTGCCGGTGTTCATGATGTCGTTGGCAAAGGCACAGATTGCCTGGCCGAACTTTTCCTTGGCGTCTGTTGAGATGGTGCGCTCTGTGCGCTCGTTTTCTGTATCCTCAAGGAGTGGGAGTATGGTCTCTGCGTTTAGCATATTTGTTTCAATTCTTTTGCGAAGATAGTGATTTTCGGCCGATTCTGCTGGATTTATTTGTTTAATGCGGCTTCCATCGCGTCCATGGCGTCTGTCTTGGCCTTTTCAGCTATGTCGATGTAGGGTTTCATGGACTTGTAATCGGCATGGCCGGTGAATTTCATTACGACCTGGGGGGCGATGCCGATGGAGAGCATAAAGCAGATGAAGGTCTTGCGGCCGCTGTGGGTGCTGATTTCGCTGTATTTTGGGACGGTGATGTCGTAGCGCCGGCCTTTGCGGAAGCCGGTGATGTGGATGGGGGTGTTAAATTCGCAGAGCTCGCAGATTTCCTTTAGGTACTGGTTCATCTTCTGGTTGGAGATAACGGGAAGGGCCAGGTCTCCGGGGAAATACTGGTCTTTGTATTTATCCAGAATGGCTTGGGCGTGGGAGTTGAGCTTGATCTGGAGGCGGGCGTTGGTCTTTTGAGTGACTACGGAGATGGCTCCGTCTTGGATATCGTACCGGTGGAGGTTGGCCATATCGGAGTAGCGGAGGCTGGTGAAGGCACAGAAACAGAAGAGGTCGCGGGTCTTTGCGAGGGCGCCGGGCTCCAGGACGGTTTTTTCGTATTCTCGGCCGGACATGTCGTGGAGCTTGACTTTGGTGCCGCTCCCCGGGACTTCGTAGTTGTAGAGCTTCATGAGCTCGTCGTGGTTTAGGAAGATGACGGGCTTGGCGGGAGTCTTGAAAACAGGATGGTAAGTGGCTACGTCGGGAAGGTTAGCGTATCCGTGGGACTGGCACCAGTTGAGGAAGGCTACGAGGTTTTTATACTGCTTGCGGACGGAACTGTCTTCGAGCTCAAGGGTGAAGCGGAGGAAGTCTACGTAGGCGGCCAGGCCTTCTTTGTTGAAGTAGCTGAGCGGGACGGTCTTGTTGAATTTTCCCAGCTGGTTCTTGAAGGTTTTGTTGGCCTTGGCGGTCTCCAGCGTCCAGCTGACTTCGCGGGCGCGTGCCTTAAGATATTCGTCGGCATAGCTGTAGGCGGAAGGGGCGGTCTTTTCCAGGGCTTTTTCCTTTGCCTGCTCGGTTTTCTGCTGGAGAGTGGCCAGGTCTGTTTCTCCGCTGTGAACGGCGGCAAGCTGGACGTCACTGCTGTAGAGGACTTTTTTCAGTTCGGTGGAGAGCTGCTGCGTAGTGGGCTGCTCCGACAGGGTGAGTTCGAAGTCGGAAAAGTGGTTGGCGATTTTGTTGATGCGGTTGTTGATTTCCGCACCAGTATGGCCGGCTTTGTTCTTGTAGTTTTTGGCTACGCACTGTTTCTCCTGATTCCATTGTTTAGGGTCAATGGTGAAGCCGATGCTCTGCATCATGCGTGTGCCGCGGATGAAAAGGGAAACGCGGATGGGAGCTTCGCCGGCCTTGTTGACCTCTGGCTTTACGTTGAATCTTGCTTTCATACAGGGGTTGTGTTATTAAAGCAGGGTTTATGTTTCTTTCCGACACGGTCCGGAGGAATTACCGACACGGTGGTTTGCCTGGTCCGACACAGTCAAAAATTTGGTTTTCTCAATTCGTTTTCTTAAATTTACGTGTTCTTTGACAATTGCAATAGCCGCTAATACACGTTTCAGCACGTTCTATTGCGTTTTTTGCTCAAGTTAAACCGACACGTTTTCCGACACGGTTTTATCTTAATGCAAAGATACGCAAAGAAACTGAAAGAAACAAATATTATTGAAAATAAGTCAGTTATGGCCGTTTTTGGTGACTTGAAGAGACCTAGTTGGAACTGGGTTCACATTTTCCCGGCACCACAGTAACCCGCTGATTTTCAGCGGGTTATCTTTTTTGTTCTCATTTTCATTCTCACTTTTCGCCAAACCTACCCTACTAAAATGTTCTCATCCTTGATGGTCTCCGCCCAGGTCTTGGTAATCTCCTGATGCTCCGGAGGTATATGCCCGAAGTTCACGGCCCAGATACGGCTCGCAAACAGGTGGATCAGGTCTAGATTGGAAATACTGTCATCCTGGATGATGCGCTCGCGGTACCGGGCGAAGAAATGCGGCGGGTAAATGAGCGTCAGATTCAGCTTCAGCTCCAGGTAGGCCAGATACAGGCCTTCTGGCCGATCGAAGATGCAGTAGTAGTCGAAGAGCGGATTCTTGAACTCACCGCGCTTGAGTGCCGTCAACTGCACATAGAAACGATTCTTCTTCTGCAGGGACTTGCACTCATAATGCCGACGCACAGGAAACCGGCTGCTCTTCAGAACCACGCCCTTGAACTTCTCAACGCGGTTATTCAGCTGCGCCCGGGTATTCCTGAAATCCTCGTGGAGCTCCTTATGGATCTCCTCCAGCGTCATTGTGTCAACAATCATAGTCGCTCAGTTGCTTGCGATTGCAAAGATATTCAATTTGGTCCAGACCGGGAAAAAACTCCATACCTGGTGGAGGTAGTCATTTATTTTGCCATTTCACTGACTTTTTGTAAATTTGCACTATACGGTCTGAGAAAAGAAGTAGCATGAACTATTCCCTTTTTGGACTGTATTGGTTGGAAACACTCACTTTTTGAAAGCAAGTAATGAGTAAAAACGCAAAAACCTGGCTAATCATTTTGGCAGTGGTGCTATTTTTATGCCTAGTAGCTCCTGAAACTATGAAGGGTATATTTCTCTTACTATGTATTCCTATTGGTTTACTCTTATTTATGTCTTTGATTGGTGGGATTCAGTCTGCTGTGGAAAAGCATAGTCATAATAAATATGTGGCAGAGGAAGAATCAAGAGATCACCATGCGATTTCCGCTCTAAAATACAGTAGTATTCAATCTCGTGGTGAGTATCATAATGGTTGGGCTCGAGTGAAAATAGCAGAGCATAGGTATACATATGTCAAGAATGTTGATGGCAGAGATGTTTTTATTAAACCAGATAGCACTTTCATAGAGAGCTATAACTACATTCTTGATAGAAAAGAAATTACAGAATATAAAAACTCAGAGATAGCGAACTTCTTCGAAGAGGCAGAAGAGTTCTATCATCAAAGTGCAATAGTTAAGAGGAAATGGAAAGTGGCATTGCTTGGAGTTGATGGAAAGTATGTTATCCCTTTTGACTATGGAGAAGGAGAAACTTCATCATCAAGTTTTGACATATTAGGTGATAATTGCCTCATATATAATCGAACTTTTAACAAAGGAAATTCTGAGACCAAGTTCATAAACAGGGACGGAAAAGTTTTATATGATGGTTACGCTAGGTATAAAAAGATTGAGAATGGTCACCTTGTTATATTGGAAGGAGGCTATCGGCAGGAAATAGATTTGGCAACCGCCAAAATAGTTTTACCTTTCTGCTTGACTCATTTTGATTTTGAGAATGGAGCAAAATTGATTTTCTCAAGAAGAAATGGGAGTGGTTGGAACGTCTATGATCCTTCACGTCAAAAACTATTATTTGATCATTATTATGGATCAATAATATATTTGGATAAAAGAGATTCTTATCTGGTCGTTGACGAAAAAACATTAGGAGTGACCGACTCTAATGGACAGATTATTCATGAGTTTCATAATAATGAAATTAAATACATCTATGACCAGCGGCTCTTATATGGTGATCATTGCATATACGATCTAGATGGCAGGAACTTACTTGACTGGCCAAATCATATACATGAAGTTATCCATGATGAAGAAGACCCCCGTGATACTGTATGGTGGTCTACATATATTAGTCCAAGAGATAATCCTCAAGAGCCCCCCTTTACGATAATGAAATGGGGGAAAGTATTATTCTTTATTTCCTCCGCTAAATTTTGCGATAGTGTGATAGATTTACAGGGTAATACAATTCTTGGCCCCGTTAATTCAAACATAGATGCAGAGTATGACCCTGAAACGAATAAACTATTAGGCTTTGCGTATTACATCCCATGGAGTAAATCCTGGGCGCATTGCGATTTAAATGGGAATAAAATATGTGAAAACAAAACATTGCCCTCTCGCAAAAGAGAAGCAAACGAAAGGCCAGTAAGTAAGATAGGCAAGATTCCAACAATTCATACAATCTCGACTAATAGCGTCACTGAAGTTAAAGTAAAACGCCTCCTTTTTTTTGACACCGAAACCACTGGCCTTCCAAGGAATTACAATGCTCCGGTAACAGACTTGGAAAATTGGCCTAGATTGGTTCAACTTAGTTGGATAGTAACCGATGCACGTGGAAAGGAATTAAGTGTCAAGGACTTCATTATTAAGCCTGATGGGTTCACAATCACCGAAGATTCGTCGAAA
>OMVB01000148.1 GCA_900314395.1 uncultured Prevotellaceae bacterium
GTGAGTATTGGCGGCCGGGTTAAGGCGGCTATCGGGCCGGGGCTGATGATTCTGCTGGGCGTGGGCCACGAAGACGGTCAGGAGGACATTGACTGGCTGGTTCGCAAGATTGCGGGCCTTCGGATTTTCAATGATGCCGATGGCGTCATGAACCGCAGCGTCACCGATATCCAGGGCGAGGCCCTGGTGGTGAGTCAGTTCACCCTTATGGCATCTACCAAGAAGGGTAACCGGCCGTCGTATATTGGTGCCGCCGGTCATGAGCTGGCCATCCCGCTCTATGAGCGGTTCTGCGTGGCCCTCTCAGAAGCCATCGGCCGCCCCGTAGGCACCGGCGAATTCGGTGCCGACATGCAGGTGGCCCTTATCAACGACGGCCCCGTCACCATCTGCATCGACACAAAAAACAAAGAATAGCTTATTTCTCTGTTTGTATTATATATGCAATCTGTATCTTTAACTTAGGGACATCTTCCAACGCTGTTTGCCACAATAATTCCGGCAATACTGTTGCGTAACCATGAACTAGAACATGTCGCATTCTGATAATATCATTCCATGGAATGTCTTTGTGTGCTTCTTTGAATTCGGTGGACAGCATGTATGATGCCTCTCCAATGATTTCTACATTTTAGTTCCTCTAAAGAGTACCCATCGGTGAATGAAAGTATATGATTAGCGGCTTGGATAATATCCAGAAGCCTGCCATTGTCACGTTCAGGCTCTCTCATAAATCAAAACTTTGTCTTGATTAATACTATCTATAGCAAATGGTTTAACAGAACCTTCTGCCACCAAATCCACCTTTCTACCAAGGATTCTTTCCAACGTGTTAGCCATTCCTGCGTATTGAAGTAGTCCAATCGGGGCTGTGCGGTCCAAATCAATAAGGATATCTATGTCACTATCAGGCCTTTCCTCCATTCTGGAAAAAGAGCCAAAAAGCCATGCCTTGTTAACAGGCGCATTGCGAAAAAAATCCTGAATGCCCCGGACGATATTCACGCGCTCCTGATTGATTCGGCTTACACGGTTAAGCGTCTGCTCCTTCTCTCCTTTTCTTGCTGCATACCGTATAAGACGGGAAGTATTTACCGGGTACACTTCAAACGCTTGCTGGTACTCTCTTTGAATGTCCTCATCCGAAAGTGAACGATATTCCTTATCTGCTTCATGATCTACCAGAATCTTTTCCAAATCAGGTACCATAATACCATCTTCATTTCTCAACGGAGCTTCGGTAACGAGTGGTTTGACAAGGATAAAGTCGTGAAGGTCATCAATCATCAAGTAGGCGTTTCGCAAAAGAGCAACATCCCGGAAATGCTGTTTTAAGGATAGTCGGACTTGATCACACATGCTCTTTGGAACTTCTACAATTAAGTTCCGGCCATCGTCGGTGATGCAGTTACTCATTCCAACAAATGAGTCAAACAGGCAATCAGCGACTGCCCGCATCTTTGGTGTTATGATGGTCTTATGCTTCATCTACGCGCAAATATAGTTCATTTTGGCAATAAATCAAATAAATTGCCAAAAAATAGCGCGAGATTATTGAAATGTAACAATCGTGTATAGAAAGATTTAGTAAATTTACGCGGTCAAATAAAACTTTATCGAAATAAAACAAAGAATAATATGAAACCTATACAGACAAATGCGGCTCCTGCCGCCATCGGCCCGTACAGCCAGGCCATTTCATCTGCCGCCGGACTGGTTTTCGTTTCCGGCCAACTTCCTATAAACCCTGAAACCGGAGCCTTCCAGGAGGGTGGAGTCAAAGAGCAGACCCGTCAGAGCCTTCTTAACGCAAAGGCCATCCTTGAGCAGGCCGGTCTGGGACTTGGAAACGTAGTCAAGACAACAGTTTTCCTTGCCGATATGGGGGACTTCGCCACCATGAATGAGGTTTACTCCCAGTTCTTTACCGCTCCTTTCCCGGCACGCAGCGCCGTAGCCGTAAAAACGCTCCCCAAGGGCGCCCTGGTGGAGATTGAGTGTATCGCAGAAAAATAACAATTATGAATAAAGTCATAACAAACATCCTGGCACTGTTTGCAGTAGTAATTGTATCAGCCTGCGGCGGCAACCAGACGGCATCGGGGGTGAAGAATCCCGTCAAAGTTAAAGTAGAGGCCGCAAAGGCCAGCCAGCGCAGCGGTGCAATAAGCTATGTGGGAACCGTAGAGGAAGCCCAGGCAACGGCCGTCAGCTTTACCGGAATGGGAACAGTTACAAAAGTAGTCGTAAGCGAGGGCCAGGCTGTATCCAAGGGCCAGCTCATAGCAGAAATTGACGACACCCAGGCCCGCAACCTTCTGACCACTGCACAGGCTATGGCAGACCAGGCAAACGATGCTTACGCCCGCTACAGCCAGCTCCATGACGCCGGCTCAATGGCCGAAGCCCAGTGGATAGAAGTCCAGAGCAAGGTAGCCCAGGCAAACGCCCAGCTGGAGATTGCAAAGAAGAACCTTAACGACTGCCGCCTCACCGCTCCGGTATCCGGCATCATAGGCAAAAAGAAAATAAACGCAGGCGAGACAGTTGTTCCTTCGCAGACGGTGGCAACCATTCTTGACATCAGCAGCATCTGGGTAAAGGTGGCCGTTCCGGAAGAGGAAATCGGCAAAATCGGCCCTGCAACAAAAACAAACATCGAGGTTAAAGCCATCGGCAAATCAGTCACCGGCGGGCGGATAGAAAAAGGAATCGTTGCCGATGCCCTGACGCACACATATTCAATCAGGGTCAATGTGGCCAACCCCGGAAGGGACATTCTCCCCGGGATGGTTGCAAATGTGAACCTGAACGCCGATGCTGTCAGTGAAGGTATCACCCTGCCCGTTGAAAGCGTCCAGAAGGCAGCCGACGGCAGCCTCTTTGTCTGGACAGTGGATAACGGCGCCGCTGCCATGAAGACCGTCACAACTGGCGGCACCATCGGTAACAGAATCATAATAAAAAGCGGCCTTGACAAAGGTGACAACGTGATAGTCGAAGGCTGGCAAAAGGTAGGCATAGGCACAAGGGTGGTTTATTAGTAAAGGGCTATGAAAGAGAAACTTGCATGGCTCCGATGGCCGCTGGAGCACTACTCCATCACGCTTGTCATAATAGGCATCCTCTTTGTCCTGGGAATCTTCGGGATGTACAGGATGCCAAAGGATGAGTTCCCGCAATTCACTATCCGCCAGGGAGTTGTAGTAGCCGTTTACCCCGGGGCAACGTCGGAGGAGGTAGAGCAGCAGGTGGCAAGGCCGCTGGAGCGCTACCTCTTTACCTACGGAGAGGTCCGGCGTGAAAAAACCACCACAACATCCCAGAACGGAATGTGCATAGTGATGGTGGAACTGAACGACAACGTCACCAACAAAGACGAGGTCTGGAGCAAGATAAAACACGGCCTTAACAACTTCAAGCAGAGCCTTCCTTCGGGTGTCCTGGCCCTTGTCGTAAATGACGATTTCGGCAGCACGTCGGCCCTGCTCATTGCCATGGAAAGCAAAATCCGCAGCCCGCGGGAACTGGAAGACTATGCCCAGACGCTTTCTGACCGCCTGCGCAGGATAAAATCCGTCTCCAACGTACGTCTGTACGGCCAAAGGCAGGAGCAGATTAGCCTTTATGTGGACAGGGAGAAGATGGAAGCCTACGGCATCGGCCGCCAGATGCTTTTCTCCCAGCTGCAGGCGCAGGGACTCACCACAATGAGCGGCAGCATCAGCAATAACAGCCGTCAGGTGCCCATTCACATAGAGGCAGCATCGGCAACGGAAGAAGATGTTGCAAACCAGATAATATATTCTGCCGCCGGCACAGTGGTCCGCGTCCGCGACATAGCTACCGTGGTGCGTGAATACGACAATTCAGAGAGTTATATAGAGCAGGACGGCAACCCCTGTATTTTGCTGTCGATGGAAATGACGGCCGGCAACAACATTGTCCAGTACGGCCACGAGGTGGATGAAGTCCTGGACAGCTTCAGGGCCGACGAACTTTCGGACGACGTCACCATCACCCGCATCGCAGACCAGCCCAAAGTGGTGGCCGGCAGCGTCAATTCCTTCCTTAGGGACCTCCTTATCTCCATGGCTATCATCATTTTAGTGATGATGCTGCTCTTCCCGCTAAGGTCTGCAATTGTGGCTGCCATCACTATCCCGCTGAGCACCTTTATCTCCGTGGCGATAATGTACCTTGCCGGAATTGAACTTAATATCGTAACCCTGGCCGCCCTTATCATCGTTTTGGGTATGGTGGTGGACAATTCCATCGTGGTTATTGACGGCTATCTGGAATATCTTGGCAAAGGTTACGAGCCCAAGAAAGCGGCCTTTGTCTCTGCCCAGCAGTATTTTATGCCGATGATGCTTGCCACCATCTGCATCTGCACGATATTCTTTCCGCTGATTTTCACCCTTACCGGCGCCGGCCACGACGCAATGCTCCAGTTTCCTCCTACCATAACAATCAACCTTATGGTATCGCTGCTGCTGGCGGTGACTGTTATTCCATTCCTTGAGGTGAAAATCATCAAGCCGGAGAAGATGACCTCCGCCAAAGACGGGGAGAGGCTCACGGACAAGATTCAGAAACTGTATGAGAAGGTGCTCTCATGGACCTTCCGCCGTCCTTGGCTCACCATTGGCATTGGCGTGGCCGTTATTCTGGTAAGCTGCCTGCTGGCTTTCACCTTGAAACTCAGGCAGTTCCCCTTTGCAGACCGTGACCAGTTCGCGGTAGAATTCTTCTTCCCGGCGGGCAAGAGCCTTGACGATGCCCGGGAGATTGCAGACTCTGTAAGGGTAGTGCTCCAGGCCGATCCTGACGTAAAGTGCATCACCAGCTTTATTGGCTGCTCTTCGCCCCGATTCATGACCTGCTACGCTCCCCAGATTGCCGGAAAGAACTATGCCCAGTTCATTGTAAACACCACATCTGCAGAGGCTTCCCTTGCCCTTCTGGCCAAGTATCAGCCCCTCTTTAGCGATGCTTTCCCCCAGGCTTACATCAAGTTCAAGAGGATGGACTACCTTCCGGTGTCTGAGCTTGAATACCGTTTTTACGGAGATGATGTGGATTCTTTACAGCTTGCGGCAGAGAATATGATGGCCCGGATGCGGGAGTTGCCGGAGCTTGAGTGGGTTCATACGGACTGGCTCCAGCCTTATCCGGTGCTGAACGTGCGTCTGGACCCTGTGGCATCGGCGCAGATGGGAATATCAAAAGCGGCGGCTTCCCTGAACCTGACTTCGTCGACGGGCGATCTGCCCCTTGGAAGCATCTGGGAGGACGATTACGAGCTGCCGATAGTGCTGAAGAACAAAGAGGAGCTGAACTTTTCCGATGTTGCTAATCTTGGCATGGCGGCCCCGGCGGGCATACTGGCGTCCGGGCTTAACGGCAACGCCGCCACCGTTCCGCTGCGGCAGATTGCTACGGTTCAGCCGGAGTGGAGTCAGAGCAAGATTGTGCATCGTAACGGAGAGCGCTGCATAACGGTTACCGCCCAGTTTAAAAACGGCGTGTATGCTGGGCCTATAGAGAGCCATCTTACCTCCGTAATGGAGAATGAAATCTACGTTCCATCGGGTGTGCGCACTGAATCAGGCGGAGAGAAGGAGTTTGAGGGTGAGCTTATTCCGGGAATTTTCTCCGGAGTGGCAATCGCCATGGTGATAGTGTTCTTCTTCCTGCTTTTCAACTTCAAGAAGTATGGAATCACCACCATCTGCATTGTAGCCCTTGGCTTCATGATTCCGGGCACCCTGGTGGGCCTTGCCCTTATGAACAAAATGCTGGGTCTTACCTCCGTTATGGGTGTCATCACGCTGATTGGCATGATTATGAGGAACGAGATTCTTATCTTCGAGCATGCCAACGACCTTGTGGCCAAATGGGTTGCGGAGCATCCGGGTTCTCTTGCCGATGCCGACTACCGTCGCGCTTACAATGAGAATGTGCGTGCCGCTGCCTACGATGCCGGCCGCCGCAGGATGGTGCCTATCTTCCTTACTACTGCCACTACGGCTGTTGGTGTTGTGCCGATGATTATAGCTGCATCGTCTTTCTGGATGCCGGTAGGCGTGACTATTTTTGCCGGAGGAATCGGCTCACTTATAATGGTTGTTACCATGCTGCCGGTTATTTATTGGAAAGTTAATCTGAAGTAAAGATGAAAAAGATATTTTTAGCCGGAATCGCCCTTGCGGCAGGCTGTGCGGCCGCTTTCGCCCAGAACACATATACTCTTGAACAGCTGTTGGACTCTGCCAAAGTGAATAATATCGCCATCCGTTCCGCAGGCTATGACCTTGAGTCGGCCGCCCAGCAGAGGAAGGAGGCTTTCACTAATTTCTTCCCCAAGGTGAGTGCTACCGGAGCGTGGTTCAATTCCAACAAGTCTCTGGTGCAGGCAGAGGTGAATTTGGGAGAGCAGATTTCCCCGGAATTGGGAGCTGCCCTGGCCCAGATGCTGCCGCCGGAGGCTCTTGCCGCCATGGCTAATCCTATCAGTATCAATATGATGAAGAACGGCACCATCGGCAGTGTAATGGCTATGCAGCCGGTGTTTGCGGGCGGGCAGATTGTCAATGGCAACAGGCTTGCAAAGGTGGGGGAGGAGGCCGGCGCGCTTCAGCTTCAGTTGGCCGGCGACGAGGTTTCAAAGACCACTGAGGATTATTTCTGGCAGCTGGTTTCCCTGGAGGAGAAGTCCAAGACTGTTGAGGCGGTGGAGACTCTTCTTGCCGATATCAACAAGGATGTCTCTGTTGCCGTAAAGGCTGGTGTGGCTATGCGGAATGACCTTCTGCAGGTGCAGCTGCGCCAGAGCGACGTGGCTGCCCAGAAGCTTAAATTGCAGAATGGTATCTCTCTCCTGAAGCTGCTTCTTTGCCAGTATTGCGGTCTTGCCGATGATAATTTCTCTGTTTCTTATGATGTTGATGCCGATGTTCCTTTGGTTTCGCGTGAGAACTTTTCTGAGGCGCTGCGTGGTACTGCGGAGTATAAGCTGCTGGGTAAGCAGGTGGAGGCTGCGGAGCTCCAGCGGAAGATGGAGATTGGCAAAAACCTGCCTACGGTGGCCGTGGGGGCCGGCTACAATTACCATAATCTTATGGATAAGGACCAGAACTTCGGGATGGTGTTTGCTACTGTGAGCGTGCCGATTTCTGACTGGTGGGGTGGTTCGCATGCTATTAAGCGCAAGAGTATTGCGGTGCAGAAGGCGAAGGATCAGCTGGCGGATAACAGCCGGTTGCTGGAGATTCGCATGCAAGGTGCGTGGAATAGCGTAGAGGAGGCTGCGGCGCAGCTTTCGCTGGCGCGCCAGAGCATTGAGCAGGCGCAGGAGAACTTGCGGCTTTATAAGGATTATTACCGGGTTGGGACTTGTACGATGTCAGATCTTCTGGAAGCGCAGCTGCTTTTCCAGCAGACGATGGACCGTGCTACGGAGGCTTACGCCACTTACCGCACCGCCGTCACCGATTACCGCCTGGCCCTCGGCCGCTAGATCCTGTCATTTCGAGCGAAGTCGAAGAATCTCTTTATACGGAAAATCTATTTGCACCGCTCGCTCCGTTTATAAGGGTCCATGTCGCTCGGGTGCAAATTATTTTGCTCTGTT
>OMVB01000029.1 GCA_900314395.1 uncultured Prevotellaceae bacterium
TAGAATGCCGGCCTGTCACGCCGGAGGTCGAGGGTTCGAGTCCCTTCCGCACCGCTGAAAAAGGTCCTACAGCTATCTGTAGGGCCTTTTCTTGTTCAAAAGTTGGCTACATCTTGGCTACATCCTTTCTATTGGCTCGAACCCTCTGAAAGAAAGCCTGGGAACCCACCAGAGGCTAGTTCCCAGGACAGTGCGTTATTCAAAGCCCATAGCTATGGACTCTGAGTACAAATATAATGGAAATTCCTGGATATAGGTATTTCCAGATATTATCTTCATCTTGTGTTCAGAATAAAGATGCAAACTATGAAGATACTCATCAATAATGGCCTCGTTTTTTCACACTCATGACTGGGATGCTAAAGAATTGCTGGACAATGGGAAATTCTATCGCGAGATTGCCAAAATCCTAGGTATTTCCAAGTCTATGTTTGCAAGATTGCGCTCCGGATTAGATCCGTGTCCACAGCAGACGGCGAAGACGCCAAGTACGCTGTGGACGGAGTGGACACCCAATTCTTGGCCGCTGCCGCACCGGAAAGATTATGATGTACAACCCGGAGACCGGTCACCGGATCAAAGACCCGAATGTTCCCGGGCGCATTACCTGGGTGCATTCCATGATGAAGCAAGCCGGTATGCTCCCGGCCGACTGGGAGCTGACGCAGTGTCTGTTTGGCGAGCACCTTCTGCCGCGGTATCCGGATAAGCCGGTGGCGCTGGTGGAGAGTGAGAAAACCAGCATCATTTGCGCTGGGCTCATGCCGAAGTATCTCTGGCTGGCCACCGGCGGCAAGTCCTGCATCAATGACCGGCTGCTGGTGCTTCAGGGGCGGAAGATTATCGCCTTCCCCGACATCGACGGCTACGAGGATTGGTCCAGAAAGCTGGCAGCCTATCCGCAACTGGGGATTACTATCAGCCCCATTTTGAACCAGAACGCCACGGCCGAGGATATGGCGGCGCACATCGACATTGCCGATTGGCTCATCCGCAACAAGGTACACCCACCAGGAGAGCCGGTTAAAAAGCACTGCGCCGCTTTCCTCAGGGCAGCGCGCTACGTCTCTCCGGAGTATCATGATGAGTTGGAAGCGCTGATTAAGGCTTTGGATCTGGAGTTCTTGGGAGCGGAAAGGATTGACCCTCCGGCGGAAGAGTCCCAAGACTGATTAATCGACCGCCCAGCTACTACTCTTAGCATGCCCCATCGCTCCTTTGCGACGGGGCTTTTCCGTTATTGCGCAAATTGATTGCACAATTTTGCGCTATCTTGCGGCGCTTTTCCATATTTTTCGTAAATTTGGCATGAATACAAGCACAACCCCATATAAAAAGGAATGGCTACTAACAAGCATGCCATGATCAGGTATCAAGCCCTTGATTCCTGTTTCGGCAATAGGTATAGGAAGTTCTTTATAGAGGACTTGGTTTCCGCGTGTAATGATGCGCTGGAGGAATTCTATATCTCTAAGCAGAATCCCATTACTAAAGAAAGCTATCAGGTCAAGAAGCGCACTATTTTCGAGGACATAAAATATATGCAAAGTGACAGTGGGTATAAGGCGCCCATCGCTCGATACTATGAAGGCCACCGTTGCTATTACAGGTATTCTGACGAGAACTTCTCCATTAATAAAAGAGATTTTTCAGAAGCAGAGCTTGACAAACTGGACGAAGCGCTCGTTATGCTAAATCGGCTGAATGGTGAGGCCGGTTTTGACTGGGTAAGTGAATTTATTGCCAATTTTGAAGACAAGCTTGGTCGTAGTAAAAGCGCCACGTCAGTCATTGGTTATGAGAAGAATCCCTATTTAACTGGCATAGAGAATCTCTCGCCATTATACAACCATATCGTACATCAGCAAGTCCTGAATATCTCCTACAGGCATTTTACAAGGGGTGAGATGAATTACACAGTACACCCTTATTACCTGAAACAGTACAATAATCGCTGGTTCCTTTTCGGAATAACTGAGCAAGACAAACAGAATCTTATCAATCTGCCTCTTGACCGGATAAGTAGTATCGAGGTCGTAGACATCCCATATATTCCTAACACAAAGTTCAACTTTGAGGAGTATTTTGAGGATGTCGTAGGAGTATCAGTTCCACGTGAGGGAGAACCGGAACAGGTGGTCTTGAAGTTTGACAAAAAACAGTATCCATATATTGTCACAAAGCCTCTTCATCCATCACAAGCCATATTGGATGATGATAATTGCATTGTTCAGTTGACTGTTTTTTTAACGCGAGAGCTGGAATCTCTCATTTTCTCCCAGGGGGATCAGGTCGAAGTGTTGGCCCCGGCCTCTCTTCGTGATAAATTCCGTGAAAAAACCAAGAATTTAATAGAAAAATATAATTGTGCAGAATGAGCGCACAATAGGTTTTTACCTTTGCACTCGAAATCACACAAAAACACAATACACATGATCCAAAGCGAAGCACAACTTGAACAGCAGTTCCTGGAAAAATTGCAGGAGTTGAAATATACCTATCGCAGCGATATCCGCAACCTGGACTCCCTTGAAAAGAACTTCCGTCAGAAGTTTGAACGGCTCAATTTCGTCTCCCTCTCTGACGATGAGTTCCGTAAGCTCCTGCAGGAAAACGTCACGCCGGATGTGTTCACGGCCTCGAAGCGACTGCGTGAAAAGCAGACCTTCGTGCGCAACGATGGTACCACCTTCGATTATAGCCTCGTCAATCTACGCGACTGGTGCAAGAATGAATATGAGGTAGTGAACCAGCTCACCATAAACACCGCAAACAGCCGCCAGCGTTACGATGTAATCATTTTGGTCAACGGCTTGCCACTGGTGCAGATTGAGCTTAAGCGCCACAGCGTATCGACCATGAAGGCGGTGGAGCAAATTGTGAACTACAAGCAAGATCGAGGCAACGGCTACACTAACACGCTGATGTGCTTCATGCAGCTGTTCATCGTCAGTAATGGCGGCAGCGACACCATGTACTTCGCCAACAACAATGACGAGCATTTCCATTTCGACGCCACCAACAACTATCTGCCGGTCTATCACGCAGCGGATCAGGACAACCATAAGATAGTCGAGCTGTTTAAGTTCAGCGATATGATGCTACAAAAAACGGCTTTGGGTCGCCTCCTGAGCCGTTATATGGTGCTGGTCGAGACCGAAAGGATGATTCTTGTGATGCGTCCCTACCAGATTTACGCAGTTGAGAGTATTGTAAATCGCGTTGCAGAGAACAGCGGGAATGGCTATATCTGGCACACTACAGGAAGTGGCAAAACCCTGACGAGTTTCAAAACATCTACGCTCCTAAAGTTTGACCCGAACATTGAAAAATGTGTGTTTGTTGTCGACCGTAAGGACTTGGATAAACAGACCCGCGACGAGTTTAACAAGTTTCAGGAAGGATGCGTTGAGCAGAATGCCAACACAGCGGCCCTAGTCAGTCGTCTGGAAAGTACCGACTATGCCGACAAGGTAATAGTAACGACGATCCAGAAGTTAGGCATTGCCCTTGATCCATCCCCAAGTAATAGATTCTACCAGCGTTTGGAACGCCTGAAAGATAAGCGCGTTGTCTTCATTTTTGACGAATGCCATCGTAGCCAATTCGGAGAGAATCACGCAGCAATCAGGAACTTCTTTCCCAAAGCCCAATTATTTGGCTTCACGGGGACTCCGATTTTCACGGAGAATAGCACTTATGTTCGCGTGAATGGCCAACAGGCAGAATACATTACAACTGATGATGTTTTCCAGAAATGCCTGCATGATTACACGATTGTCCATGCCATTGACGACAGAAATGTTCTGCGTTTCAAGGTGGAACATTATCAGAACACAAGAGCAGATGGAGCACCATTAAGCAGGCCTTTGAATATGCATCAGATTGCCAAGCATATCTTGGATAATCATAATACGCTCACGGCAAACCGTCGCTTCAATGCTTTACTGGCCACTCCATCTATACCTGACGCTATCATGTACTATGAGATTTTCAAGGAACTACAAGAGGCACAGCAGAAAGATGACCCGGATTACGAGCCGCTCAACATCACAGCCGTGTTTACGCCACCGATGCGCAACATCTCGGATGAAGACCTGCCGCAGGAAGAAGCAGACAACATGGAGAATCCTGAAGGTAACAGAGCCGCTTTGAAGCAAATAATTGATGAGTACAACGAGAAGTTCAGCACTAACTTCAGCGTGGAACTTTTCGACGAATACTATCGGGACGTGCAGGGCCGCATCAAGGACCAGAAGTATCCCAATAAAGATCTTCCTCACAGCAAGAAACTGGACGTGGTAATCGTCGTTGAGATGATGCTCACCGGTTTTGACAGCAAGTTCCTGAACACGCTCTATGTGGCCAAGGATCTTAAATGGCATGGCCTCATCCAGGCCTTTAGCCGCACTAACCGTATTCTTGACGGCACTAAGCCCTATGGAAATATAATCTGCTACCGAAACTTGGAAAAGCAGATGGACGATGCAATGGTTCTTTTCAGCGGCTTCGATCGCAACAAGGGGAAAGAGTATTGGCTTGTAGAGCCGGTAGAGTCTGTAGTTGAGAAGTACCAGGCGGCAATCAAGGTTTTAGAGGCGACTATGAACGGGATGGGCCTTGATTGCAGACCCGAGGAGGTGATTAACATTCCTCAGGGTGAGGACACCACCGAGTTTATAAAAGACTTCAAGGAGGTTCAGCGAATTGCTTTGAAGCTTGGCCAGTACGTGGATATGCATGAGGAACTAAAGGCCGCTGTAGAATCAGCCATGCCGGAAGACACCCTGCAGCAGTTCCGCACGGCTTACCTGGATCTTGCCCGACGCAGACGCAACGAGAAGGGCGCTCAGTCCAAGGAAGAGCCGGTGGATGAGCCCGACTTCGAGCTCTCCCTGTTTAGCTCCGCACTGGTGGACTACGACTACATCATGAAGTTGCTGGCCAAGTACACTGATACTCACTTTGAGAAGGTGAAAATCACAAAGGAGCAGTTGCTGGAGATTCTTTCTGGCAGTGTGGACCTGATGGACGAACGCGATTACCTGAAGGCTTTCATTGAAGAAGAGCTTCAGAAAGGTAGCGGAGTAAGTGAGAAGGAGATTCGGGAACGGTATAAGGCATACAAGGATAAGCGATTCAACCAGCAGATTTCAGTCCTTGCCCAGGAATACGGCATTGATTCTGTGGCGCTGGAGAGCTTTGTTGCCGAGACGGCCAAACTTCGCCGTCTGGACGAAGACGCACTGCGGGAGCTGCTGAGCCATATCGAGAATTGGAAGCAGCGCAAAGCGGCCAAGGAAGGGCTCCTTGCAGATCTGGCCCCGCTATTCAACCTGCTCTCCAGCGGAAATGCCATTGAAGGGTTAAATGCGTACGTAAAGTAATAAACGAGAAAAGAACGATTATGAGTAGCAACAATTATAATGGCCGCATCCCTAAGCTTAGATTTCCAGAGTTCTCAGGAGAATGGAAAGAAAAGAGTTTAGAGGAATTAGGTTTTCTTACCGCTGGAGGAACACCCTCGACTAGTAATTCTAAGTATTGGGGTGGAGATGTTAACTGGTTGCAATCAGGCGCCGTTCAAAACTGCATTATTACAGAGAAGGCAGTGGTTAGGAAGATTACAAAACTGGGATTGCAGAATAGTGCTGCATACATTATTCGTCCGAATTCTGTATTAATTGCAATCACTGGTGCAACATGTGCCAACGTTGGCTATTTAACCTTTGAGAGTGCAGCGAACCAATCTGTGGTTTCGATTGAACCCAATTCTGATAATAATGCAATGTTTCTTTACCAGAAGCTGTTAACAGAACGCGCAAATATTTTATCGTATAAGGGTGGAAGTGCTCAAAGTGGTGTTACTTTGGGATCTTTAAAGAAAATGACGATCCTAGTCCCTCCTTCCCTCGCCGAGCAGGAAAAGATAGCATCTTGTCTTTCAGAATTGGATAAGATGATTGCCGAACAAGGACAAAAGGTCAATTCGCTTAAGGGAAAGAAACAGGCTCTTATGCAGCAACTAATACCTCTGCCTGGCGAGACAGAGCCTCGACTCAGATTCCCCGGGTTTGAGGGAGCTTGGGTAGAAAAAAAACTGGGAGATATCCTTATAGAACGTAAAGAGGTAAGCGTCATTACAGACGATCTTCCTCAGTTATCGTTTACGATTGCGGAAGGAGTTATTAGGCCCGAGGATAGAAAAACTAATCAGCGAGACTTTCTTATGAAAGACAAAGATAGTAAAAGGTTTTCTGTGACCCGCCTAAATGATATTATCTACAATCCAGCGAATGTTGTATTTGGAGCTATCCATAAAAACAATTTGTGCGATGGTGTTGTTTCTCCTATATATAAAATCTTCTGGACAAAAGAGAATTCGGACTTTCTAAACTATCTTTTAAGAAGACCTAGTTTTATTGCCTTACTCGCTTCACGCGCCGAAGGAACTGTGACTAAGCTTAAAACACTCAAGGCCGATGCATTCCTAGACATGCTTGTTCCATTCCCTGTTGAGCCATCTGAACAGGACATGATTGCTGATTGTTTAGTGTCCTTGGATAAACTTATTACTGTTGAGAATAATAAGCTGGACTTATTGAAGAATCATAAGAAAGGACTTGTACAACAGCTTTTTCCGCATCCAATAGAATAAAAGTTAGCTATGTCAAATTACAAAATCATAGAAAAGCTCCGTCGCTGTTTTGAGCCAATCAGAGAGGATAGTCCGCGGTTTAATATCAATTATCCTTTCACAAATTGCGCTCTAGTGTTTGCATACAATGGGACTGGTAAAACTCGTTTATCCCACGATTTCGCACACTATGGACGCCGCGATGATACGCCCAAACACACCCTCTACTATAACGCGTATACGGAAGACTTGTTTACTTGGGATAACGATCTTGAGAATAATACAGACCATCGTCTTCTTATAAATCAGAATTCACAGTTGATTCAAGGTCTCGCGGGCTATAATTTTAGCGAGCCCCTTCGTAAGTATTTGCATGTTTATACTGATATCGATTTTGAGTTCCATTATGGCAAAGATCACCCGGATCTTCCTGACTACATTGTATTTAGCAAGAATGAGAAAAAAAGAGTGAAGCGTGGGAATGAATGGATTGATATCGATAATGTAGTCGAGAACATTAAAATATCTCGTGGCGAAGAACGTCTTTTTGTTTGGTGCTTCTTTCGATGCATCATTGATCAAGTTCTTGGCGGGAACGACGCTTACAAGAGCATTGAGTATATCTATATTGATGACCCTATGTCTTCTCTCGACGATAACAATGTAATCGCTTTTGCTGAGCAACTGTATAGTGTTATCCGTAAAAGCTTGAAAGATGAAGTAGATGCAGTAAAAGAAGGTCGTGAAGGCTTTAGAAGAATTAAGTTTATCGTCTCGACGCATCATGCCTTTTTTTTCCATACTATGGTTCACGGACTTAGTGGTGATAGGAATTTGGGGCGCTATTATTTAAGCCG